>CAZWSP010000061.1:0-17792 GCA_964636585.1 uncultured Antarcticibacterium sp. | reverse complement strand
ATAAACTAGCCTTGGTCTATGCCTCTAAACAAGTTATTACCTCCTCTAGGAATTATTTAGAGGAGCAAGAATTTTATGTAAGAAAAGCTATCGAGAATGGCCTAGCCACACCCATAAGTAGGAAGAAAATAGAATTGGCCCAACAACAGTTAGCAGGAAAAGAGTTAGAGTTCGACCATAATAAAATTCTTTTGGTAGAGTCTCTGCATCAGTTAACCGGAGAACCTAAAGAATATTTAATGCAGATAAATCCGCAGCTAAAATATATTTCTTCCACATCAGAAGTTTCTCAAGAAAAAAGAAATGAACTTAAAGCATTAGAGGAGGCCGAGAAAGCTACACTGTATAAATCTAAAATGGAGAAAAGCAGTTACATTCCAAAATTGGGAGTAAAAGGACATTACGAATTTCTTGAAGAGGATCTTTCTTTATTAGATCCAAAATGGTTTTTGGCTTTGGGTGTAAAATGGAATGTCTTCGATGGTTTTCAAGCTCAACTAAAAAGCAAAAAATCTATTATAGAAAGCAAAATCTATAGAGAACAAATTGAAGAGGCCGAAGAAATGATCAATTTATCCATTATCAAAGCACAGCTAAACTTAGAGTCTTCTATGCAGAACATTAAAATAGTTGAAAAAGAAATAGAGTTGGCAAATGCAACTTACAACATGATCAATAAACAGTATAAAAATGATCTTACCTCCCTTAACGATGTTCTTGATGCATTAACCGATGTAGAAAAAGCCAATTTTAAATTACAGGAATCTTATTTCGATCAAAGAAGAGCCCTTGCAGATCTCCTTCATGCTAAAGGCGTGCTTACTTCTTTTTATAATTAACATCAAAGAATCTGAAGATGAATACTATTAAAACTCTAACAATTGCCAGTCTTGCACTTATAACTTTAAATTCTTGCGGAAGTGATGATCAACTAACCGAATATAGAGGCAAAGTTAAATTTGAAACCATTGCTATAAGCAGCAAAATTGCAGGAAGAGTTAGCAAAATTTATGTAGAAGAGGGCCAACTTGTTGCTAAAGGTGATACCCTTGCATATTTAGACATCCCAGAAGTGAATGCAAAAATGACTCAGGCTAATGGAGCTATCACCGCAGCTCAAGGGCAGTTAGACATGGCCAATAACGGCGCAACCAAAGATCAGTTAGACCAAATTGATGGTCAACTTAACTCTGGGAAAGCCCAGTTAGAATTTGCCAGAGAATCCTACAACAGGATGAAGAATATGTATCAAGACTCTCTAATAAGTGAGCAACAATTTGACGAAGTTAAGATGAAATTTGAAATGGCTGAAGCTCAGGTGGCAGCTTTAGATGCTAAGAAAAAAGAAGCCAGAAATGGAGCAAGGACAGAACAAATAAGTCAAGCTAAAGGGCAGTTAGATCGTGCCAAGGGAGCAAAAGAGGAAGTGGAATCTGCTGAGAATGAAAAATATGTAATTGCACCAACCAACATGTCTGTAGAAACCATCAGTTTAAAAGAAGGCGAATTGCTTTCTCCGGGCTTCACTCTTTTTAACGGATATGAAAAAAGCAGTTTATACTTCCGCTTTACAATACCCGAATCTAAAATTTACAATTTTGAGGTTGGTAAGCAACTCACGCTAATAAATCCGTACACCAAAAAAGAAATCAGTGCTAAAATTCAATCTATAAAACAATTGGCGCAGTATGCAGATATTACAAGCACGGCCCCTTTATATGATCTTTCTGAATCTATTTATGAATTAAAGGTGGTTCCTACTTCAAAAAATAGCGATCAATCATTTTATGCAAATGCAACGGTATTAATTAAAGAGTAGAATGCATGAAAGATTTTATCAGCTTACTTCGAGTAGAATTTAAAAGGATCTTTTCCAACAACGTATTGCTCGCAATATTTTTTGGGGCACCTATTCTTTACGGAGTTTTATTTGGATATGTATATCAGCAAGCTAAAGTAATAGATCTTCCAATTCTAATTATAGATGAAGATCACAGCCCCATCACCGATAAAATTATAGATGCGTTTGATGATAACGAAACATTACTAGTTAAAGACCTTCGCTTTACTCCCGGCAACATCATGCAAGAAATGCCAGAAGAGCAATACGCGGCAGTGGTAACGTTCCCCTCTAATTTTGAAGCAGATATACTTCAAAAAAGACATCCTGAAGTACGAGTAGATCTTAATATGGCTAACATTTTAAATGCAAATACCACCAGCAAAAATATTCAATCGGTTTTAATGACCATTAATGCAGGTATGGAAATTGAAGGTCTTAAGAAACAAGGCATGCATCCTAGCCAAGCCGCTAATGCGTACGAAAGTTTTAAGATCAACTTTAATAAGCTCTATAACTCTTCAGGAAATTATCTCACTTTTATGCTTCCCGGATTAATAGCTGCCATCATGCAGCAAATAATATTTTTGGCCATGGCGCTGGTATTCGCCAGAGATTTTGAAGATGGCTATTTTGGAACGCTTATCAAAAAAAGCAAATGGTCTTTATATCATATCGCTTTAAAATCTACACCGTTTTTATTAATGATCCCATTTATGTGGATCATAGTGAGTCTGCTCATCCCCTTCTTTAATATAGAAGCTTCTATATATACCTTCCCTATGTTGATATTAGCATCCTTATTAACTATAGCTTCGATGTGTATTGGCATGCTTTTCTCTATCGCTATCCCAAGTCAACTTAAGGCCACCGAGTTATTAATGGTTATTTCTACGCCTGCTTTCGTTCTTAGTGGTTTTACATGGCCAACTTTAGCAATACCAGATACTATTACCAATATTGCGCAATTTATACCGCTTACACAATTTCTAAGCGGATTCAGAAAAATAGCTTTTTATGGAGGAGATCTCTCTTCTATACATTCTGAAATAAATATGCTCTTACTCATCATTCTAATAACCTTTTTAGCGATGATGATCTTATTGCAATTCAAAATATTTTCATTTGCTAAAAAATAGAAAGAATCTTTAATAGAGAACAAATCTTAGTACTGATGCCAAATGAAGAAGCCACTTACAATCAAATTTTAAATTATTCTGAAGATATTTTAGGAGACAATTTTGAAAATCTCAGCATCCCATTAAAACCCGATTATGAAGGTGAGGTATTAGCTACTTTGATTCGTAAAAAATCTCAACAGGTTTCTACTCTGGCTGTTTTATATATTCATGGCTTCAATGATTATTTTTTTCAAAAAGAATTAGCTAACCATTTTATAGATAATGGATACAACTTCTACGCTTTAGACCTAAGAAAATATGGGCGCTCTTGGTTAGACCATCAAAAATTCAACAACGTACGTTCTTTAAGAGAATACGATGAAGAAATTACAAAGGCTTTAGAAATAATAAGAGTGGAAGAAAATGAAAAAGTAGTTTTAATGGGACATTCTACAGGAGGTTTAATAGTTACGAACTATGCCGGAAATCATTTACAGAATAGCTTGTTTCACGGAATTATATGCAACAGTCCATTTTATGATTTTAATCTGAACCTAGTCGCAAGAAAAATCGGCATACCTTTTATCTCCTTTTTAGGCAGATTTTTTCCTGATAAATTAATATCCAGTGGATTTTCAAAGCTCTACGGTTACAGTTTGCATATAAATAAACATGGAGAATGGCATTACTCTTTGCAATGGAAGCCTCATGATATCCCCAGAGTTAATTTAGGTTTTATTAAGGCGATATATATAGCACAGCAAAACATTCATGGCGGTTTACATATTGATAAGCCTATACTCGTATTGCACAGCGATAAATCTATATATACTAAAAAGTGGACAGATAAATTGATGAAAGGTGATGCTGTATTAAACGTAGATCATATTCAGAAATATGCTAGTAAACTACAAGGAGATGTGAGCATTATGACTATTAATAATGGAATGCATGATCTCATTCTATCCCGTAAACCCGTTAGAGACGCAACCTATAAAAATATATTTGACTGGTTGCAAAAGACATTCGGTTAAAATTTCCTTCCAAGATGTATACTAAAACTTGGAAATCTCTCCTGAAAGTCGCGAAATTAAATATCTGAAGTAACAAAATTCTACAAAATGAAAAAGTCTGTAGTTTTCACTACAGACTTAATTTAGTTTCGTGACCTCGGCTGGATTCAAACCAGCAACCTCTTGAGCCGTAATCAAGTGCGCTATTCAGTTGCGCCACGAGGCCTTTTTGCGGGTGCAAATATATGTTTTATTTTAAATAACCGAAAACAATAATCTTATTATTTTAAACAAAAAAAAGCATCTTGCGATGCTCTTTCACTATAACTTGAAACACCCAGTATTTAGGTTAGTATAAGTATTCGAATGCCACACGATCATAAGTTCCAAATTCCCCATCCTCATTGGCACCAAAACAGGCCAACATAATAGAACTAGAATCATATCCTGTTGGGGTTCCTGGGATATGCACTGCACCATCCGATCCTGCAGCTTCTCCAGACTGACCACAACTTTGACGGCTAAACCAATCCGTGTGGCGCATTCCTAAAGTATGTCCAATTTCATGCGTCATTACATGCTCATTAGTATCTACACTATATTGCTCCATCCCATTATAGATCTGAACAAATTTATATGGATTTCCATTGCTTGGAAAACCTGCAACTCCTCCGGCTTGTCCATTAGATGTCTGATATACAACTATATCATACGAGGAATAACTGGTTCCGAAAGTTAAAGTAAAAGAAAGACCTATATTTAAAGCGTTATAATTTGCAATTGCATACTGTAATGCTGTACGCTGCTTGGTGGTTAAGGCTTGAGATCCGCCAGTATAACCCATAACCCTAATAGTTCTATTATTATTTACAAGATTATTTGTTCTGTACTGCTTGTCTTGAATATTGCTAGAGCTCATATTATTAAGCTGGTTAGCACTTAATACTATATCTCCCTCAACAATATAGGTTTTCTCCACGCCTCCACCAGGCAATTCGATTTTTCCAATTGTTGCTCCTTCCGGATTAAAATGTAAGGAAGCTATTTTTTGAAGAATCGATTCGGGTACTTCAGAATCGATATTTAGAGCTTCCTCTTGGTCTGGTGTGCCTAACTCTTCTTTCTGACAAGAAGTGAATAATAACCCTGCTCCTGCAAGGAATAAAAATAGTTTGTTAATTTTCATAAGTAGGTTTTAGTTAATAATAATTAATGGATGTTTCAAAATTCTCAATAATTATAGCCTAAACTTATGAAAAATATATTAACTGTAGGAAAATTAACTCATTATATTTGTAGGAAAAGCAACTTATCCGACACTTAATCGGTTATTTCTGCATTTAATCCGGCATCCAATAATTTAGAGCATCGTGGCTTTAAATCTGCATAGGGGCCTGTTTTAACTGTACACTTCCCTTTGTAATGCACTAATAAAGAACATTGCTCTGCTTGTTCCGGAGTATGGTCACAAGCATAAATAAGGGTTTCTATTACGTGATCGAACGTATTATAATCATCATTAAACAATACAATCTCATGATCTCTGTTTTTTTTTGTAACAGTTTTTTTCTGTTCCAACACTTCTTCTTTCGTACTCATCTTCCTCTTTTATGTATTGATATTCAGGTTTAAAGATACAAATTCCAACAAATTATTTCTTTAAAAAACTCGCTGCTGTCCAATTATCTTCCACCAATTTTTCTTCAAAAATTAATCCATTTTCATTACAAACTTTTTCTATTGCGGCCACATCTTCAGTATAAAATCCGCTTAAGAACATCTTCCCTCCTGCTACCAAACACTTGCTATAGGTAGGGATGTCTTCTAATAAAATATTTCTATTGATATTGGCAATTACCACGTCGTATTGCTGATCCTTCAACATTTCTGCTGTTCCCTCGTAAACGTTTATATGCTTACAATTATTTCGTTCAACATTTTCTAACGTATTTAAATAACACCAATTATCTATATCTATTGCATCTAAAGTTGTTGCTCCTTTCATTTCAGCTAAAATTGCCAAAACTCCGGTTCCACATCCCATATCCAGAACTCTTTTTCCAGCCCATTCATTTTTTAGAATATGCTGCAACATCATATGAGTTGTTGCGTGATGGCCGGTCCCAAAAGACATTTTTGGTTCTATCACAATATCATACTCAGTATCTGGCTTCTCATGAAAAGGAGCTCTTACAGAACATTTATCAGCTACTATTATTGGATTAAAATTCTTTTCCCATTCACTGTTCCAGTTTACCTGCTCAATTTCCTGAGAAGTGTACGAGATCTCAAATTCTTCTGAACCCAAAACCTGAACTTCCTCTAAAACTCCTTCAGAGTATTCTGCTTTCTGAATATAAGCCAATATTCCGTCTTCAGTTTCAACAAAACTTTCGAATCCGGCATAACCCAATTGTGCAATTAATATTTCTGATCCTGGTTGAAGTGGTTCAATTTTAAATTGAAACTCTAAATAATTCGACATTATTCGAAAGAATTTACAATGGTTAAAAAGTCGATCGCCTTTAAACTTGCACCACCAATAAGTCCGCCATCTACATCTGCCTTTACAAAGATCTCTCTGGCGTTATCTGGCTTCACACTTCCTCCATATAAAATAGACACATTATCTGCGATCTCGCTACCGAATTTATCTGAAACCAATCCTCTAACATATTCATGCATTTCCTGAGCCTGTTCTGGAGAAGCTGTTTCTCCTGTTCCAATTGCCCAAACTGGCTCATACGCTAAAACAACATTTTTCCAAGCAGCTTTATCTATATGAAACAATCCGTTTTCCAGCTGCTCTTTTACTACATTAAAATGATTTTCAGACTTTCTGTCTTTAAGCTCTTCCCCAAAACAAAAGATAACTTCCATATCGCTTTTTAAAGCAGCATCTACCTTTTTAGCAAGTAACTCATCGGTTTCATTAAAAAGTGCTCTGCGTTCACTATGGCCTAAGATCACGGTTTGTACGCCGATACTCTGCAACATCTTTGCTGAAACTTCTCCTGTAAATGCACCATTTTCTGCGTAATGCATATTTTGGGCAGCAACTTTAATTGGAGTTCCTTTTAAGGACTGAAATGAGTTGTATAAATTAACAAAGGAGGGAGCAACATACACATCTGCCGTTGGCTCCTTCACTAACTGAAGCTTAAGATCTCCAATTAGTTCTTGGGTTTCTGACAAGTCATTATTCATTTTCCAATTTCCTGCAACTATATTTCTTCTCATACTTATATTTTTATATTATTAAAGTTCGATTTCTGAAGCATCGAACCAATGTTTTTTCTGTGTAACGGTGGCATTCTTTAAAATTAAGATTCCCGGATTAGATCGCACAATTGTTTTTAGGACGGTTTCGTCGCTCTGATAGAAATCAAATTTAAGATCGTAGGCAGCGGTTATTTCTTGCTTAAGATCGTCTCCAGAAGCGGTTAAACCAATCACTTTATAACCCATTTTTAATGCGGCATCTGTAAGTTCTTTAATAGCAGTAAATCCTTCTTTTTCGGTCTTATGTAGATCGTAGGCAACTATTAGAACTAAATTTTCATTGCTTAATATTTCTTGGGCAATATTTTCGCCATTTCTATAAATTGAAAAATCTGGAATTCTTGGTTTGAATCCTTCAGAAATTAACTGAGTTTCAACCCCAACAAATTCTCCTTCAGCTTGAGGATAGGCTCCAGCATTTTCAATCACCACTTGTTCTCCGCCTTTATTAAATTTCCACTGATATTTATAAGTGGCTTTTTCAGCATCATCTGGCACATTCATTTCTTCCAGTAAATTGTTCCCGATCTTATAGGCTCTAAAATCTATTAGCGGCAAATGCATTAACACATAATATGCGAATAAAAAACAAAGCATAAAAGACAGAAAAATGATCCATCTGTGAGAAATAGGATTAAACAACGGGGTGATCAGTTTGCTCTTAAAGAATAACAGTAAGATGAGTGCTAATAAAACCGCGTCTTTATAAAAGGATTGCCAAGGAGTAAGCGGCATAGCATCTCCAAAACAACCACAATCCTTTACCTTATCATAATAAGCTGAGTAAAAGGTTAAGAAGGTGAAAAATAGGATCATTACCAGTAAACTCCACACCGTGAATTTTGGGAGATATCCAATAATGAGCATGATTCCAAGCACAAGTTCAAAAACCACCAACATGATGGCAAAAACCAGCGCAAATGGAATTAGAAATTCAAGATTTAAAACTTCTGCACTAAAATATTCTTGAAGTTTAAAGGAAAAACCAATAGGATCGTTAAGTTTAATAAATCCAGAGATGATGAATAAAATTCCGACAAATATTCTGGCAATTCCAACTAAGATCTTCATAGGCTAGTTATTTACTTCGGCTTCATCCATTAAGATCATGGCAAAAACAGCATAATTAATCATGTCTTGATAATTAGCGTCTATTCCTTCACTAACCAATGTTTTACCTTTATTATCTTCAATTTGTTTAACTCGTAATAATTTCTGAATTATAAGATCTGTCAAAGAACTAACTCGCATATCGCGCCAAGCTTCGCCATAATCATGATTCTTATTTTCCATTAATTCTTTGGTAGTAGCAATTTTCTCATCATATAAGTTCATCGCTCTTTCCACAGAAAGATCTGGTTGTGTTGCCACCCCAAGTTCTAACTGAATTAAGGCCATGATAGAATAATTTATGATCCCAATAAACTCTGGTTTTTCATCTTCTGCAACCTTTCTCACCTCATTTTCCTGCAGACTTCTAATACGTTGTGCTTTAATAAAAATTTGATCGGTTAGAGATGGTAAACGTAAAATGCGCCATGCACAACCATAATCCTTCATTTTATTTACAAATAGCTCACGACAGGTATTAATTATCGCGTTGTATTGTTTTGAGGTATCCTTCATAGAACTATTCTAATTTGCGTAAATTTCGGGGAAATATTTTAGATAGTCAAAGTTAATTTACCCACTCCTTTTTCAGAAGAAAATAATAAATTAGTAGCATGACCATTAATTGCAAAGGTAACCTTGTAGATCTAAGCACACCCAAAATAATGGGGATCTTAAATACTACGCCAGATTCATTTTATTCGGAAAGCAGGAAAACCAGTTTAGATGTGTTGTTATTCTCTGCGGAAGAAATGCTGAATCAAGGCGCTACTTTTCTGGATATTGGAGGTTATAGTAGTCGTCCCGATGCAGAGAATATTTCTGAAGCTGAAGAATTGAAACGCGTACTTCCAGCAATTGAAGCTATTCTGAAACGATTTCCAAATACCCTTATTTCAATAGATACATTCAGAAGTAACATAGCTTCTGAAGCAATAAAGGCAGGTGCAGCCTTAATAAATGATATTTCCACCGGAAATCTAGATCCAAATATGATGAAGGTTGCGGCCCAATTGCAAGTGCCATATATCATGATGCATATGCGAGGCACACCAAAAACCATGAAGGATCTAAACGAATACGAAGATCTTATACAAGATATTATCTTCTATTTTTCTGAAAAAATTAGCCACGCTAGAGCGCTAGGAATTAACGACCTAATTATAGATCCGGGATTTGGCTTTTCTAAAAACATAGTGCAGAATTTTGAAATGCTTTCTAATTTGTCTCTTTTCAAAAATTTGAATGTTCCTGTTTTGGCAGGCCTCTCCAGAAAATCTACCATTTATAAGACTTTGGGAATAGATCCTAAGGACGCTTTAAATGGAACCACTGTTCTTAATACCGTTGCTTTAAGCAAAGGCGCAAACATTCTTAGAGTGCACGATGTGAAAGAAGCTATGGAAACAGTGAAATTAATAAGCCAGCTTACCATCTAATTTTCTATTTTTACACAAAGCCTTAAAATTTGGATTTTTTAAACCTTCGCATTCTGGATATTGTTGACATTGTATTTGTTGCAATATTGCTGTACTATTTATATAAACTGGTTAAAGGAACGGTTGCCGTAAACATCTTTATCGGGATCGTGATTGTTTATTTAATGTGGAAGCTTACCGAATTGCTTAAAATGGAACTTTTAAGCAGTGTGCTTGGACAATTTATTGGAGTTGGAATGTTTGCGTTGATTGTGGTATTTCAGCAGGAAATCAGAAAGTTCTTATTAATGATAGGATCTACAAATTTCACTCAACGTCGAAAATTCTTCGGACAATTTAAGTTTGTAAAAGATGACACCCAGATAAAAACCAACTTGAATGCCATTGTAAAAGCCTGCGAAAATATGGGCAGAACGTATACTGGGGCTTTAATCGTAATTCAGAAAAGCACAAAACTAGATTTTATTAAGATCTCTGGAGACACTATGAATCTTGAAATAAATCAGCCAATCATAGAATCGGTTTTCTTTAAAAACTCTCCTTTACATGATGGCGCCATGATCATTGAAGGAAATCATATCACCGCAACCCGAGTTATTTTACCGGTTTCTAATGACAGATCTATCCCGCTAAGATTTGGATTAAGACACAGAGCCGCAGTGGGAATTACTGAAAAAACAGATGCATTAGCAATTGTTGTAAGTGAAGAGAACGGACAGATCTCTTATCTAAAAGATGGGGAATTCGTGATCTTTGAAGATACAAGTGAATTGGTGAATAAACTAAAAGAAGATCTTACCTAACAGGTTTGGGGCAAATTAAGAAATCCCCGGGAAGGCCACGATTGATGTGGTATAAAAATCTTTTAAAGCTAATGTTCTTAACACCTCAATGATTATTAAATAGACTCCTCTTCTGCCATAAATTGCACTTCATATAGATTTTTATAGAAGCCATTTTCCACTTGCAATAATTCCTGATGTGTTCCTATTTCTACAATTTTTCCAGCATCCATTACTAAAATTCTATTCGCTTTTTTAATAGTTGCCAATCTGTGCGCAATTACAATAGAAGTTCTATTCGCCGTGATCTTATCTGTAGCGTCTTGGATTAGCTGCTCACTATAAGAATCTACAGAAGAAGTTGCCTCATCTAACACCAGAATACTCGGATTACTAACATAAGCTCTCAAAAATGAAATCAATTGTCGTTGTCCTGAAGAAAGCATCACACCTCTTTCCTTTACATTATAATGATAGCCATTTGGCAACGAGCTAATAAAATCGTGAATCCCAATATCTTTAGCAGCTTGTATTACATCTTCTTCAGTAACCTCTGGATTATGAAGAGAAATGTTGTTCAAAATAGTATCTGCAAATAAGAACACATTCTGTAATACCACCGCAATTTCAGCACGTAAAGATCTTAAGGTAATGTCTTTTATATCTATCCCATCCACCATGATCTTTCCACCATCTATCTCATAAAATCTGTTCAGAAGATTGATCACTGTAGATTTTCCAGCTCCAGTTGCGCCAACAATAGCAATAGTTTCGCCGGGTTCAGCTCTAAAGGAAACACCCTTTAAAACCTCTTCCCCTTCATCATAGCTAAATCGAACATTTTCGAATTCTATTTCCCCTGTCAAACTTTCAATCTGTTTAGTTCCGGTATCCTGAATCACAGAATCGGTATCTAAAATTCCAAAGATCCTATTCGCGGCCACCATTCCCATTTGAAGAGTATTGAATTTATCTGCTATCTGCCTAAGTGGTCTAAACAACATTTGAGACAACTCAATAAACATAATTATGATACCAAGACTTAAGGTATCACTTTCCACCACTCGCAGTCCACCATACCAAACGATTAATCCGATAGTGATAGAAGTAGACATCTCTGCAATTGGAAAGAAAATGGAGTTATACCACACGGTTTTTACCCAAGCGCTTTTATGCTTCTGATTGATCTCTTTAAAATTCTCGTATTCAACCTTTTCACGAGTAAATAACTGAACGATCTTCATCCCGGTAATTCGCTCCTGCACAAAGGTGTTTAAGTTTGCAACCTGATTTCTAACATCTTCAAACGCAATCTTCATTTTCTTCTGAAAAACACGGGTAGCGTATAAAATAAATGGAAGCACCGTGAGCACAAGCAAGGTTAGTTGCCAGCTTTTGAAGAACATAAACCCAAGAACTACCAACATTTTTAAAAGATCACTGGCGATCATGAATAGTCCCTCACTAAAGATACTTGCTATGGTTTCTATATCACTTACCGCTCTGGTAACCAATCTACCTACCGCAGATTTATCATAATACTTCATTTTAAACTGAAGCATGTGTTTAAATAAACTTACACGTAGATCACGCACCACTTCCTGGCCTAACCAGTTGGCAAAATATATAAAGCAAAATTGAAATATAACTTCCAGAAACAACACCACCATCATCATGCTCACATAAAAAACTAGATTATCGTTATCCTTTGGAAGGATAGAATCATCAATGGTAATTTGCAGCAAATAAGGCCTTAAAACCGCAAAAAGAGACAATAATATGGCAGCCAAGGCCACAAAATAGAAGGTCCATTTGTACGGGTTGGTATATTTTATTAACCTTTTAAAAAGGCTGAAGTCGAATGCATTTCCGGATTCTGATGCCATTTATTTATTTAAAATAGATGTTGGATATTCAATTTTTGTTAGAAATAGTGCTTTTGCTGGAACCGAAGTTCCTGCTTCTTGCCTATCTCTGCTTTTTAATATGTCATGTAATTTGCTAACCTGCATTTTATGTAAACCAATTTCCAATAAAGTTCCTACTATGGCTCTCACCATATTTCTTAAAAACCTATCTGCCGTTATTTTAAATACTAAAACGTCGCCTTCTCTTTCCCATTGTGCATATGTGATATCACAATCGTAAGTGTGAACATCTGTTTTAGATTTAGAAAAACATTTAAAATCGGTATATTCTAATAAAATTGAAGCTGCTGAATTCATTCTTTCCAGATCCAGCTCATTTTTTACATGATGCGCAGTTTCTAATAGAAACGGATCCTTTTTCTGAATTACCCGATACTCATAACTTCTACTGCTTGCATTAAATCTCGCATGTGCTTCGTCGGAAACTTCAATAAGATCATACACAGCAATATCATCTGGCAATAACGAATTTAATTTATAAAGAAATTTCTCTTTATGTTTTATAATTCGGCTATCAAAATGCGCATAATAATTACTTGCATGCACGCCGGCATCTGTTCTTCCAGCACCAACCACAGGGGTTCCCACCTGTAGTGCCGTGAAGAGCACCGTTTCTAAAGTTTCCTGAATAGAAATAGCATTCGGCTGATATTGCCAACCGTGATATGCCTTTCCATTATAAGCCAGTTCTATAAAATATCTCAATCTAAATTGATACTTTTACGTGATTGCCTGCAAAGATACGGCAAACTTCGTAACCCTATAAGGGTTCATTAATCAGTTTTCAGTAAAACCAAAAAATAGCAAGTTCAGTTTGAAAAAGATTTTATTATTAAGCGATACTCATAGCCATATAGACGATAGAATTCTTCATTATGTTGGGGAAGCAGATGAGGTGTGGCATGCGGGAGATATTGGAGATCTAAAAGTAACCGATGCCATTAAAAAATTAAAACCACTTAGAGCAGTTTATGGAAATATAGACGATCATGAGATCCGAAAAGAATTTCCGCTAAACGATCGGTTTTTATGTGAAGATCTAGATGTTTGGATCACTCATATTGGCGGTTACCCTGGGAAATATTCGCCAGCAATTAGAGAAGACATAAAGAAAGACCCACCTAAATTATTTATTTGCGGGCATTCTCATATTTTAAAAGTGATGAATGATAAATCTTTAAACTTATTACATATGAATCCCGGTGCAGCTGGAAAATACGGATTTCATAAAAAGAGAACCATGTTGCGTTTTAAGGTTGAAGGAAAAAACATAAGCGATTTGGAAGTGATAGAACTGGAGAGTTAGATTGTTTTAAGTTTATAGAATATCCACTTTGATATTAGTTAAAAATTATAACTAGAAATATTCATTTTTTTCGTCATGCTGAACTTGTTTCAGCATCTCACTAACTCAGAAAAAGACCCTGAAACTCCCGATACTTCAGGACAGGGTGAGGAGGTATTCCTTTTTTTAATAGACAAAAGCAGAACTACGTATAATTTTAAGGCATAAAAAAACCCGAAGCTTTCACTTCGGGTTTTCTTCGCACTAATAACACTAAGATAATAGGTTTTATCGTAATCGGTCTACAGATTTTACGAGATCCTCATCCTTTTTAATGGCTTTGTTGGCCAAAACTATAAAAACGATAGAAAGAACAGGAACAAACATCCCAATACCTTTCTCTGAGATTTCCATCTCTCCAGGTACAGTTAGAGACCAATAAACAAAAACTCCTAGCAAAAAAAAGTTTATAAGTATATTGATTCGCCCCAAAACAAATTGAAGCTTTCTGTTTTTAAATAAAAATATGCTAATAAGTGAAAGAGCCGCCGAGCCTAAGAACAAGCCTAAGGCTAGTAATACATCTTCAACAAAAACGGATTCTCCCGCCTCATTACTCCACAAAGAAACAAAAAATATTAGAACGCCACTTATCAAGGCAGCAATAAATAAATAAATAGTTTGAATGCGTTGTAACATAGCTAACACTTGGATTATCTCGGCAAAAATAACTGTTTCTTTTTATATAGCGTATTCAAAAATTTAAAATAAAGTTGTATTATTGCAGTAAGAATATGTAACCAATTCAAATTAGGTTACTTAAGTCTCCAAAAATTTTTTTCGATTCTTCCTCGAGAAGTTTACAATAAACAAACACAATCTTATTCATGTTTGAAATTTCAGATTTAAAAGCTAAGAAGCTACCTGAGCTTCAAGATATTGCCAATTCCTTGAAAGTTCCAAAATATAAAACCCTTAAAAAGCTTGACTTGGTATACCAAATCTTGGATTATCAAGCAGCCAATCCCAATAAAGTGAAAGAGGTTTTAAAAGACGAAGGCACTTCTAAACCAGAAGTGAAAGCGAAGCCAGAAGCTAAAAGCGAATCTAAAGTTGGTGCGGAACGTAAACCTGCAAGGAATAGCA
Organism: uncultured Antarcticibacterium sp.; assembly: GCA_964636585.1. Classification (GTDB taxonomy): domain Bacteria; phylum Bacteroidota; class Bacteroidia; order Flavobacteriales; family Flavobacteriaceae; genus Gillisia. Next base: position 2,846 of record CAZWSP010000061.1, on the reverse strand, counting down.
ATCCAAATCCAAGCGCTAAAAATACGGAAGCTAAACCAACTCCAGAATCTACAAATAAACCTGCAGATTCTAATAAAGATACTAGAGAGCCTTCTAAAGATCGTTCTTCAGACAGAAAACCAAGACCAGAAAAAACAGGGGATGCACCAAAGCGCCCAGTTCATAAAAATCAGCCTGTAAAAAAGGATGATAACCAAAATAAGGATAACTCTCGCAGCCCGAGAGAGCCTAGAAAAGACAACAGAGATTCTAGAGACAACAGAAATAATAAATCTGACGGAAATAGATCTGACGGAAACAGAGATAATAACGTAAAAAATAATGGAAACCGCGATAATAGAAATAGATATCGCGAGCCAGATTATGAATTTGACGCTATAATTGAAAGTGAAGGAGTTTTAGATATCATGCAGGATAACTACGGTTTCCTAAGATCATCTGATTATAACTACCTTTCTTCTCCAGATGATATTTATGTATCTCAATCTCAAATTAGATTATTCGGTTTAAAAACTGGAGATACGGTACTTGGACAAATTAGACCTCCAAAAGAAGGAGAGAAGTATTTTCCACTTATCAAGATCAGTAAAATCAACGGTTTAGATCCACAAGTGGTTAGAGACCGTATTTCTTTCGAGCATTTAACGCCGTTATTTCCAAAAGAGAAATTCAATTTAGCTGAAAGACAAAGCACCATTTCTACACGTATTATAGATCTGTTCTCTCCAATTGGTAAAGGACAACGTGGAATGATAGTTTCTCAACCAAAAACTGGGAAAACTATGTTGCTTAAGGATCTTGCCAACGCAATTGCAGCCAATCATCCTGAAGTATATCAAATAATCCTTCTAATAGACGAACGTCCAGAAGAGGTTACAGATATGCAACGTAACGTAAAAGGTGAAGTAGTAGCTTCTACTTTCGATAGAGAAGCACATGAACATGTTCGCGTTGCAAACATCGTTCTAGAAAAAGCGAAAAGAATGGTAGAATGTGGTCACGATGTTGTGATCTTACTAGATTCAATCACTCGTTTGGCCAGAGCTTACAACACCGTACAGCCGGCAAGTGGTAAAGTATTAAGTGGTGGTGTAGATGCAAATGCATTACATAAACCAAAGCGTTTCTTTGGAGCAGCGAGAAATATAGAAAATGGAGGTTCCCTCTCTATCATTGCCACTGCTTTAACAGATACTGGTTCTAAAATGGACGAAGTGATCTTCGAAGAATTTAAAGGAACCGGTAACATGGAGCTTCAATTAGACAGAAAAATAGCAAACAGAAGAATTTTCCCAGCTATCGATCTTACTTCTTCAAGCACCCGTAGAGACGATCTTTTATTAGACGAAAACACCTTACAACGTATGTGGGTTATGAGAAAGTATCTTGCAGATATGAACCCTGTTGAAGCTATGGAATTCATAAACGAGCGTTTCAAGAAAACAAAAAACAACGAAGAATTTTTAATCTCTATGAACGGTTAAAAATTTTCTTCTGAAATAAAAAAAAGCCCCTACTAAGCAATTAGCAGGGGCTTTTCTTTGTATTATATTGACCAATAATTATAGAAAACATAGATTAATATAAATATATGTTTGATTAGCCTACGCAACCTTTTGCTATTTTCCAGTCATCTAAATAGATACTTAAATTAAAGGATTATGAAAAAAATTATTTTATTATTATTCGCAGTAATTCTAGTTTCATCTTGCACAAAAGAATCCGATGATACCTTGGAACCGTTTAACTATGTAGGAAGTTGGAAATTAGTGAAAATGACAGGGAGTGCGAATGGCCAAAGCTATACAGGTTCAGACATGGAATGGCAGGAAACCTATGTTATTAATGAAGACAAAACCTTTAGCAAGTTTAGAGAACGTGGAGATAGCACAATAAGTGTTTCAGGAACATATACTTTTACTAATGAAGGTTTATTAGATGATTCACAATCTGAATTAAGCACTTACATCGAATTTTCTTTTGAAACAGATAATGCAATTATTGGAAACTGTTACTCCAATAGTACTATAGAATATCTATATTTTACAACTAATAATAAACTAATAAGCACCTGGGAAGCTTGTGATGGTCCAGGTCTAGAATATGTGAAAAAATAGTTTTTAAAATTAGCCCAACTTCATCTTAATCATTAAACAAAAAACACAGAGGGTATTTGAATATTGATGATCTCATTTTAAAATGCAAGCAGCAAGATAAAAAGGCTCAGGAACATTTATATAGAACGTTCTCTCCTAAATTATTCGTGTTATGCCTTAAATATTGCAGCAGTTACGAGCAGGCAAAGGATAGCTTGCATGATGGCTTCATTAAAATATATCAAAATCTAAACAAATATTCCGGGAAAGGGTCCTTTGAGGGATGGATGACTCGAATAATGATAAATAATGCTTTAAATGAATATCAAGGAAAGTCAATTTTTATTAGAATTGAAGATGCTGATTTTCCAGAGGAGACTTTAGAACCAGACCAAGATTATTCTGACTTATCTTTTAATTTTTTAATAGAAATCATACAGTTACTTCCAGATCAATACCGACTTGTATTTTGTTTATACGTTCTGGATGGTTTTTCCCATAAAGAAATTTCGCAAACGCTTAATATCTCCATTGGAACTTCTAAATCCAATTTATCCAGAGCTCGTTTAAAATTACAGGAAAGCATTGCAATACATGAACAAACTAAATTGGCAAGCAAATGATAAAGCCAGAAAACAACCTCGATAAGATCTTTGGTGATAAATTTAAAAATGCCGAGATAGTTCCTCCTGAAGAAATCTGGACAGCTATAGAAGCACAACTTCCGCTAAAACAAGCAAAGAAAAGAGT
>CAZWSP010000060.1:16803-17992 GCA_964636585.1 uncultured Antarcticibacterium sp. | reverse complement strand
TGTTAATTAAAAAGTTGCAAAATTAGATTCAATTTTCCTCCCGCTATTTCCTCCCGGCGAATTTATGTTCCCTAGCATAAACAACTTATTTGTCCCTAACATATAAGTCACTCAACCCTTTTATTTAGTGTTACTTGAAAATCGGCCCCGATTTACTAGTTATTGGTCCTACTCACTAGGCGCTAACCATAAAATATTACATTATGAAACATTTTACATTGGGGATTACGGGTACATGTTCGAATAAACGGGGTTATTCTGGAGCGTTACCAACTCCCACAGATTTAAAGACCAGTATTAGATCCAAAATTGGATCTTTGCTGGTTTTGCTGGTTTTTCTATTATTTACGGGCAATTATGTTTTTGCGCAAACTAGTGCGGTATTTGACTTGCCAGATAATTGCAAAGCATCCGATTTAATTCCAGTTGGAGCATTTTTATCAGGATTGCCTACCTGTATTAATTGTGAAGATCAACCAACTTATCCTGCAGACCTGAGTATTAAATTGGATAATAAAACCGGATCAACCAGGACAGCATTTGCCTTTTGGGCTATTTTAGAAGTAACAAGTGAGGACGGTATAGAAAGCAATTATGTTTATGCCTGTACTGGTCCTGTGGTAGGACAAGGCATCTCAACTATTACTGTTGATGAATTAATTTTTTATGATGAAGAGGGTAATGTAATTCCAGGGAAAACCTTGCAATACGAATGTGGAACTTCGTTGTTGTTCAAGGACATGATAATGGCATGGACCCCGGCCTCAAATGTTCCTGATAATCGCTGTCCTATTACTGCAGACTCAGTTGAATCTAAATGTAGGGGTGTGGCAGAACTTCGGATAGATACTCCTTTAGGTGGAATTGTAGAAGATATTCAAAATGTAATTTGTTTTGGGGAAAATAATGGATCTATAGATATTAATCCAATTGGAGGAAAACCTCCCTATAGTTTTGATTGGGACGATCTTCCAGGGACAAATGACCCCGAGGATAGAGTTAATTTAGTCCAAGGTACTTATTCGGTAACCATAAAAGATGCAAATAATTGTACGTATATTATTGATGACATACTGATTGGCGAACCTGATATTTTAGCTGCTGATGTAGTTTCAGAAGATGTAAGCTGTAAAGATGGAAATGACGGAAGCATTACTATTTCTAATCCGTCCGGTGGATCTGGAGATTA
>CAZWSP010000060.1:0-16703 GCA_964636585.1 uncultured Antarcticibacterium sp. | reverse complement strand
ACGGAAGCATTACTATTTCTAATCCGTCCGGTGGATCTGGAGATTACGAATATAGTATTGACAAAGGTACTTCTTGGCAGGCTAGTGGAAGTTTCACAGGTTTGTCTGCGGACTCTTATAATGTTCAAATTCGAGATGAAAATGCACCAAGTTGTGTGATTACTCTTGATGAAGATTTGGATATTGAAGAACCAGCGATTCTTGCTGCCGATGTAGATTCCAGTGATGTTAGTTGTATAAGTGGCGGTGGTTCTATAATAATTTCTAATCCATCTGGTGGTTCTGGTGAATATGAATATAGTATTGATGGAGGTTTATCTTGGCAATCGTCTGCAACATTCAATTCATTATCTGGAGGATTTTATAATGTTCAAATTAGAGATAAAAATAATACTGATTGCGTAATTGGATTAAATAATAATCTTGAAATTGTAGATCCGGGATTCCCTGGTGGAGATTTATTAGTGAAAGATGTAACCTGTTTTGGTGCATCAGATGGTAGTATTACCGTTACAGTATCTGGGGGAGTTCCTCCATATAAAGTAAATGGTAATGTGGTAGATGAGACTAATATCTTTGTTTTAGGTGGGCTTCCAGCAGGATTTTATGGGGTTACCATTGAAGACTCTAATGGTTGTGCACTAGCTATCGATGATATAGAAATAGAAGAACCTGATAAAGTGACACCTCCGCAGTTTGACAAAGTTCAAGCAGATTGTTTAGGAGGTCCTGGTGGATTGACATTTAAAAACCTTGATCCTGAAGCTGAGTTATATTATAGTCTTGATGGTGCAAAATTTAAATTGTATGATGGTACAATAACTCTGTCTGTTGGACTACATAAAATTGTTGTTAAGTTTGGAGATGATGCTTGTGTTTCCGATGATATAGATGTGGAAATTGTAACTCCTCGGCCAAATGATCCATTCACACTAAATCCAGAAATAACTCAACCTGATTGTGAAACCCTAAAGGGAACCATTAAAATTAGGGTAGGAGATAATACTGAAATTGATACCGGATTTTTCAACTATACTGTTAGTGATGGTGTCACAACTTATTACAACGGTGTGAAACAACCTGCAGTAGGCTTTGTAGGCCTGCCTCCTGGAAATTATATTATCACTGGTATATCAAGTGATGGTTGTAATTCAGGCAGAGTAGAAGTGTCATTAATTGAGCCTATCTGTGAAGTGTTCGAAGGCTGTACTTTAGGTTACTGGAAAAATCACACTGATAGATGGTGTGGTGCATATGAAACTTGTGATCTATACGGATCTGTTTTTGAAAACGCGCCAGCAAATTTATCTGGCTTAACATTGCTACAAGCTCTTAATTTAAAAGGAAATAAATCTGGAGAAAATTTAGCTAGACAATCTGTAGCGGCATTACTAAATGTATGTAGTGGAGATGTTAATTACGATTCGGAATTTGCATCGATTCAGGCACTTAAAGATTTTGTGAATGCAGCCTTTAATGGTGGAGATGTAAACTTAGCAGGTAGTCATTTGGACTTATTAAATAATGCGGGTTGTCCACTAGGTGGAGGTCGAGCTAATACTTCTTCGAATTGTACTAATCTTAAAGTTTCTAGTACAGATAATTCAATTATAAGTAGCTTCAGTGCTTCTCCTGTACCATTTAGAGAATCATTAAGCATTCAATATGATTTCGATTATGAGTCAGCAGCGGTAATTCAGATGTTCGATCTTCAAGGTAGATTGCTTCGTACTTACAAAGAAGCAAAGGCTTACAAAGGAAAAGTTACAGAATTAAACATCGACTTTAGAACAAGAGCAAGTCAAGTTTATATTCTAAAAGTAACTACAGATAGAGATGTATTTACTAAAAATATCATTTCTGATAAATAATTCATTAACCAACCTAAAAAAGAAAAGCAGCCGAAAGGCTGCTTTTTGTATTTATTTCCAGTAAAACTATCCGTTAATGATACTTCTGGAGATCACTATTTTTTGAATTTCTGAAGTTCCTTCGTAGATCTGAGTGATCTTTGCATCACGCATCATACGTTCTACATGATAATCTTTTACAAATCCATTACCACCGTGTACTTGAACAGCTTCTACTGAAACATCCATTGCTACTTGAGAAGCATAAAGCTTCGCCATTGCTCCAGATAGATCATAATTATCATGATTATCCTTGTCTACCGCAGCTTTCATAACTAACAATCTTGCAGCTTCAATAGAAACATGCATGTCTGCCAATTTAAAAGCAATTGCTTGATGATTGCAAATTTCAGTTCCAAAAGCTTTACGCTGCTTAGAATATTTTAAAGCTAATTCATAAGCTCCACCTGCAATTCCTAAGGCTTGCGCGGCAATTCCAATTCTTCCACCTGCCAATGTTTTCATTGCAAATTTAAATCCGAAGCCATCTTCACCAATTCTGTTTTCCTTTGGCACTTTCACATCGTTAAAAACTAAGGAATGCGTATCACTTCCTCTAATTCCCAATTTGTTTTCCTTTGGTCCAATTTCAAAACCAGCCCAACCTTTTTCTACGATAAAAGCCTTAATTCCTTTATGTTTTTTGTCGCGATCGGTTTGTGCGATCACTAAATAATAATCTGCAGTATTCCCGTTGGTGATCCAGTTTTTGGTACCATTTAATATATAATGGTCTCCATGATCTATTGCAGTTGTTTTTTGTGAAGTTGCATCACTTCCAGCTTCTGGCTCAGATAGACAGAAAGCACCAATAGATTCACCAGTTGTTAACTTAGTTAGATATTTTTCTTTTTGCTCTGAAGATCCAAAAGTATCTAATCCCCAACAAACCAATGAATTGTTTACAGACATAACTACAGAAGCAGAAGCATCTATTTTAGAGATCTCTTCCATGGCAAGCACATAAGAAACCGTATCCATTCCACCACCACCATACTCTGGAGAGGCCATCATTCCTAAGAAACCAAGTTCCCCCATCTTTTTGATCTGCTGGGTTGGGAACTCTTGCTTATCATCTCTTTCTATTACCCCCGGTAAAAGTTCGCTATTTGCAAAATCTCTGGCAGCATCACGAATCATTATATGCTCTTCTGTAAGTTTAAAATCCATTTGGCAATTTATTTTAAAAATTCAATTTTTTTTGTGCGCAAAGATACCTTTTTGACCCCTAATATTCAATTAAGAATAATTATTTTTACGAATATGGAAATTAAAGAATACAAGGTTTTAGGAATAATGTCTGGCACTTCCTTAGATGGAGTGGATATTGCATGGGTTCATTTCAAGAAAGATGCACAATGGGAGTTCACAATATTAAAGGCAGAGACCAGTGCATATGATGCAGCTTGGAAAAACAAATTAAGTACAGCTTTAAATTTATCGCCGATCGAGTTAATGGAACTTGATGAAGAGTTTACAGATCTTTTAGGGAAACTAATTTCAAAATTTATTCAAAAAAATAAAATTGAAGGATTGGATGCGGTTTGTAGCCATGGGCACACTATTAAGCATGAACCGGAAAATGGCTTAACCCTGCAAATTGGTAATTTGCCGCATTTGGCTGAAATAATAGAGGAAACTGTCATCTGTGACTTTAGAGTGCAGGATGTTGCCCTAGGCGGTCAAGGTGCACCATTGGTGCCGATAGGGGACGAGCGGTTATTTTCCAAATATACCTATTGTTTAAACCTAGGTGGTTTCGCAAATATTTCATCGAAAGCTAAAGGAAAGAGAATTGCCTATGATATATGCGCAGTGAATACAGTACTTAATTATTACGCTGAAAAGTTAGGTAAAGAATTTGACGATGCAGGTAACATAGCAAGATCTGGAAAATTAAATCCAATTCTACTGAAGCAACTCGAGGAAATTCCATTTTATAAGACTTCTGCACCAAAATCCTTAGGGATGGAATGGGTAAATGCTTCAGTTTTACCTATTCTGAAAAAATTCGAAAAGGAGATTCCTTCAATATTGAATACTTATTGCCATCACATAGCTTCAGAAATTACAAGAAATATAAAGGATGATACTGAAGTGGAAGTGTTAGTTACAGGTGGAGGCGCTTTTAATAGTTATTTAATGGAATTAATTCAGCAAAAAACGAATGCCAAAATAACTATTCCATCTTCACAAATAATAAATTTTAAAGAAGCTTTGATCTTCGGATTTTTAGGTGTTCTTAAGATTAGAGAGGAAATAAATGTACTGAGTTTGGTTACCGGAGCGGAACATGATCATTGTGCAGGCATCCTATTTGAACCCTAATAATTTATAAAATAACCAATAGGGCGTATTTGTTTTTTATATTTGCGGCCAAACTGAATTACATATGAAAGATTTACTGAATATATACGAAAATAAGGAGCCAGAAATAGTTTTTAACTGGAAAGATGCAGAGACAGAAGCAGAAGGTTGGACTGTAATTAACTCGCTTAGAGGCGGTGCAGCAGGTGGTGGAACCAGAATGCGCAAAGGATTGGATATGAATGAAGTGCTTTCTTTGGCAAAGACCATGGAAGTGAAGTTTACTGTATCTGGACCTGCAATTGGTGGGGCTAAATCTGGAATTAATTTTGATCCGAACGATCCTCGTAAAAAAGGAGTTCTGGAACGTTGGTATAAAGCAGTTTCTCCTTTATTGAAAAGTTACTACGGAACTGGTGGTGATCTAAATGTAGATGAAATTCATGAAGTGATTCCAATAACTGAAAATTGCGGAGTTTGGCATCCACAAGAAGGTGTTTTTAATGGGCATTTTCAACCAACTGAAGCAGATAAGATAAATAGAATTGGACAGTTACGTCACGGGGTTATAAAAGTTTTAGAAAACCCAGCTTATTCTCCAGATGTTTCTAGAAAATACACCGTTGCAGATATGATCACAGGTTATGGTGTTGCTGAAGCAGTTAAGCATTATTATGCCATTTATGGCGGCGATGTAAAAGGGAAGAAAGCCATCGTGCAAGGATTTGGAAATGTAGGATCTGCTGCGGCATATTACTTATCCCAGATGGGAGTTAAAGTAATAGGTATAATAGACCGTGTTGGTGGTTTAATAAATGAAGACGGATTTTCTTTTGATGAGATTAAAGAATTATTCTTGAATAAGGATGGAAATACGTTAAAACATTTAAATTTGATCCCTTTTGAAGAGATCAATGAAAAGATCTGGAACTTAAATGCAGATATATTTGCTCCGTGTGCGGCATCTAGGTTAGTAACTAAAGATCAGATAGATAATTTAATAAAAGGTGGATTGGAGATGATCTCTAGTGGAGCGAATGTTCCTTTTGCAGACAAAGAGATTTTCTTTGGACCTATTATGGAATTTGCAGACGAAAAAGTTAGTGTAGTACCAGACTTTATCGCAAATTGCGGTATGGCTCGTGTATTTGCGTATTTCATGGAGAGAAGAGTACAAATGACCGATGAGGCTATTTTTAATGACACTTCTATGACGATTAAAAATGCGATCCATAATACCTTTAATAATAATAGTTCAAAAACAGGAATAAGTAGCACTGCTTTTGAAATTGCGTTGAAGCAGCTTGTCTAAAACAACCTAATGATTCCAATAATAATTGCTTCCTTTTGTTTAGGATATCTTGTAATTACGTTGGAACATCCATTAAAGCTAGACAAAACAGTCCCAGCTTTATTAATGGCAACTATAATATGGGCATTACTAGCCGTTGGATTTAACAACGGCTGGTTTTCCATAATAAACACACATGGTGAAGTATTTAATATACTTAAAGGCAATCCCGCCGACCAACAATATGGATTTCAGAATAACCTAGTTCACCACTTTAGTAAAACCAGTGAAATTCTGTTTTTCTTGATTGGTGCAATGACTATTGTAGAAATTGTGGATCTTCATAGAGGTTTTTCCATTATTAAAAAGGCGATCACCACTACAAATAAGATCAAATTACTTTGGACCTTAGGGATCATAGCCTTTTTATTATCTGCCATCATAGATAATTTAACCACCACCATAATTTTAATCACCTTACTACGTAAACTTGTTCCTAAAAGAGATTACAGGATCTGGTTTGCTGCATTAATAATTATAGCTGCAAATGCAGGTGGTGCCTGGTCTCCAATTGGAGATATTACTACTACCATGCTTTGGATTAGCAATAAAGTTACCACTGTAGGTCTGTCGCTTTACGTTATTATACCTTCAATTTTATGTTTTGCAGTTCCTTTTATAATTGCTTCAAAATTAAAAGCATTTAAAGGCGAAACCGTTTTAAAGAAGCACGTGCACGATGAAGAGTCGGAACGCTTGCTAAGTAGTAAGACGATGTTATACGTAGGTATTTCGGCTATTTTGTTTGTCCCGATCTTTAAAGGAATTACCGGTTTGCCACCATATGTTGGAATGTTATTCAGTTTAAGCATTGTTTGGCTAATTTCAGAATATGTGAGACCAGTAAAGAACCTTAGCAAGAATGATAAATATTTATATTCTACACATAAAGCCTTATCCAATATTGAATTTTCCAGTATTTTATTTTTTCTAGGAATTCTTCTTGCTGTTTCCGGTCTAGAAAGTTTGGTTTTTGGATCTATTAACGGGAAAGAAGTTGGGACCCTGTTATATGCTGCGCAGGCCTTATCTAATACAATTCCCAATATGAATCTGGTGGTTGTTCTCCTAGGAATTATGTCCTCTATTATAGATAATGTTCCATTGGTAGCAGCAACTATAGCGATGTACGATTTTCCTATGGACGATGCTATATGGCACCTGATAGCCTATTGTTCAGGAACCGGTGGTAGTATATTAATTATTGGTTCTGCTGCAGGTGTTGCCGTTATGGGAATGGAACGAATAGATTTTATGTGGTATTTAAAAAATATTGCACCTTTGGCATTAATAGGATTTTTATCTGGAGCTTTTGGATTTTTTGTGATAGAATACTTTTTTCCATAGCAACAGGTGTTTTAATTTAAAAATTTATTCCAAAAGTTTCTGTTGTAAGAAATCAATGGCTAATATATCTTTACAATTAAAATCACATTCTCACGTTACACTAATAAACCTAATTTTATTTATGTTATACTTTTTCCAAGATGCCGACACTGCTCAAGCAGCCCTAGAGGTGGAGCCTGTCGTAGAAGAGAAAACTCTTTCTTTATTTGATTTAATGATGAGTGGTGGTTTGGGTGGCCAGATCATAATCGGGATTTTATTTATCCTGCTTTTTGTAGCAGTGTATATTTATTTCGAAAGATTATTCGCCATTAAAGCCGCAACTCAGGTAGACCCCAATTTTATGCTTCAGATAAAAGACAATGTCTTAAATGGAAATATTGAATCGGCTAAAATTAGATGTGCACAAAATAATTCTCCAGTTGCTAGATTAACTGAAAAAGGGATCTCAAGAATTGGTAGTCCGTTAGAAGATATCAACACTGCTATTGAGAATGCAGGAAGATTAGAAGTATACAAATTAGAAAAGAATGTAAGTATTTTGGCAACCATTGCCGGTGCTGCACCAATGATCGGGTTCCTTGGAACTGTAATTGGTATGGTTTTAGCTTTTCACACTTTGGCAACAAGCAGTGGTCAAGCAGAGATGGGATTACTTGCTGAAGGTATTTATACCGCAATGACAACTACGGTAGCAGGTTTAATTGTAGGGATCATCGCATATATTGGTTATAATCATTTAGTTGTTAAGACAGATAAAGTGGTTCACCAAATGGAAGCTACAGCAGTAGATTTCCTTGACCTTTTAAACGAACCTGCATAAGATGAATTTAAGAAGTAGAAACAAAGTAAGCGCAGATTTTAGCATGAGCTCCATGACAGATATCGTATTTCTGTTATTGATCTTTTTCATGTTAACCTCTCCTGCTATTACTCCTGAAGCATTAGATCTTATTTTGCCAAAAGCAAAAGGAAAGACTACTAATAAATCTAATCTTTCGGTAAGTATCACGAAAGATTTGCAAGTATATATAGATAATGATAGAATAAGCAACAGTGCATTAGAAAGTACGCTTATTACGAGATTGTCCGGAGTGGAAGATCCAACAATTATTCTAAGGGCAGAAGAAGGTGTGCCAATAGAAAAGGCAGTGAATGTTATGGATATTGCCAATAGGAATAGATATAAGATCGTACTTGCGGTGAAACCAGAAAAAGTTAATTAGTAATATCAAGATATAGTGAGCATTCTTCATACGAAACACGAAAAAAAATCTTTTACCATCACGGTAGTAATACACGTGTTGCTCATGCTTGTTTTATTATTTTTTGGACTTCAGTATTTAGATCCTCCCCCAGAAAATGGGATAGCAATTAATTTTGGTACTTCAGAAGTTGGTTCGGGTGAGAAGCAACCTACAGAAGCTATTAAATCGGCTCCTCAAAAATCGGCTCCTCCAGTAGTTGCTCAACCAAAAACACAAGTTGAGGAAGTGGTAACTCAGGAATCTGAAGAAGCTCCGGTTATTCAGAAAAAAGCAGAGAAAAGGCCAGTAATTCAGGAAGTAAAGGTCGAACCTAAAAAATTACCTCCTGCTAAAAAACCAGATCCTACTCCAGACAAATCTACTACAGATGCTATGAGTAGTATCTTGAACGGACCTAAAAGTGACGGAACCGCAACTGGCGGTGAAGGGAACGATCGTGTTGCCGGGGATAAAGGTAGCCGAGATGGCGATCCAAATGCTAGTGCTTATTATGGAAATGGGTCTGGATTAGATGGTGACGGAAATTATAGATTGGGCGGGCGAAAGGCTTTAAATAAAGAAAAGATTCCTCAAGATTGTAATGAATTTGGTCTTGTAGTAGTAAAGATCACCGTAAATCAGAACGGTCAAGTTATAAATGCAAGCCCTGGACAAAAAGGGACTACAAATAGTGCTGCATGTTTAACAGAGCCTGCAAGAAAAGCTGCTTTAGCAACGAGATTTAATAGTGACTCGAATGCACCTTCTGTGCAAACCGGATACATTACTTATAATTTTAAATTGTCTGAATAGTGCTTAATTATTCTCAAACTGTTGAATGGATGTTTCAGCAGTTACCCATGTATCAACGTATTGGTGCAGATGCTTTTAAGAAAGATCTCGTAAATATTATTCAATTCTCAGATCATCTGGGAAACCCTCAAAACAACTTTAAAACGATTCATGTTGCTGGAACCAATGGAAAAGGTTCTACCAGCCATATGCTGGCTTCAATTCTTCAAGAAACGGGTTATAAAGTTGGGTTATATACTTCTCCTCATTTAATAGATTTTAGAGAACGCATAAAAATCAACGGAAAGGAAATTCCTGAAAATGATGTTGTAACTTTTATAGATTCGAATAAGGAATATTTGGAAAGAAATAATATGTCCTTTTTTGAAATGAGCGTGGGCATGGCCTTTAATTATTTCAGTAATGAAAAAGTAGATATTGCGGTAATTGAAGTTGGACTAGGAGGAAGGTTAGATTCTACAAATATTATTAATCCGGTACTTTCTGTCATCACCAACATCGGATTGGATCATACCAGCATTTTAGGGAATACCTTAGAAGAGATCGCTGCGGAAAAAGCAGGAATTATCAAGCCGAACACACCCGTTGTAATTGGAGAATTTCAAGAGGAAACTTTTCCAATATTTAGGAAAATTGCTAAAAAAAATTCTTCAAAATTGATTTTAGCTTCAACTGAAGAGGTGGTCTTGAAAACAGATTTAAAAGGGGATTATCAAGATAAGAATTCCAGAACAGTTTATGTTGCTTCAAAAGAGCTTCAATCTCTCGGGTTTACTATTTCCTCGGAAAATATTGAACAGGGCTTAAACTCTGTAATTAAGAATACTGGTTTGCAAGGGAGATGGCAGCAATTAGGTGAACAGCCGAAAGTGATTTGTGATACTGCTCATAATAAAGAAGGTCTTAAGTATGTAATCAATCAGCTTAAAAAGGAAACTTATGATATACTGCACATAGTTGTTGGATTTGTAAGTGATAAAAACTTAGACGATGTTTTGCCGATGTTTCCAATGGAAGCGATTTATTATTTCTGCAGACCTAATATCCCTCGTGGTTTAGATGAAAAGATTTTAATTCAAGAAGCAGCACGTTTTCAGTTGAAGGGTGATGCATACTCCAGTGTGGAAGATGCTTATAATGCAGCGTTAATCAATGCAGATAAAAATGACTTAATTTTTACTGGGGGCAGCACTTTTGTAGTTGCAGAAATATTGGCAATTTCTCATTGATTCAGATTTTCTAAAAAAAATATATTTTCATTTGTTTCTTCGGAAAAGGATCTACGATCTTGATTATTAAACTATTATTTAGTGAATATTTCTTGTAATCGAAATCTGTAAAATTTTAAATAATTTAATTTCAAAATAATTTTAATTTTTTCAAATATTAGTTTGTGATATTCAAAATCTAGACTATATTTGCATCCGCATTCAAGCGATTGCGGGCAATTAGCTCAGTTGGTTCAGAGCACCTCGTTTACACCGAGGGGGTCGGGGGTTCGAATCCCTCATTGCCCACGAAAAAAGCTTCCGTAAAAGGGAGCTTTTTTAATGAAATTTTATTGTTAGATCCTATTGTATTAAGAGTAGGGCAATTAGCTCAGTTGGTTCAGAGCACCTCGTTTACACCGAGGGGGTCGGGGGTTCGAATCCCTCATTGCCCACGAAAAAAAGGCTTCCATTTATGGAGGCCTTTTTTTTATCTGTTCTTTTAATTGTTACAACTATTGCTAATAATAAGCCGATTTAAGCTACAAAATAAAAACCTATCTAATAGAAGCTTCTTGCAACTTCAATTGGTCTAAAACTCTCTCTAAAGCCATTCCTCGAGATCCTTTTATGAGGATATATGAATTTTGAATTTTAATGGAATCTAAATGTTTCTTTAGATCATCGTAAGTTTCAAATTTCTTGATAGAGTTTGCTTCTGAATTTGTTCTGAAAAAATTACTTCCAACTAGCCACGCATTATTAATTGATGTGCTTTTTAAAAATGAAGCAATATGTTCATGTTCTTCTGAAGCACTGTTGCCTAGTTCGAACATATCCCCAAGGATCACTAACTTAGCTGGATGGCTGTTGTTCTTAAAGCTTTCCAAAGCTGCCATCATGCTAGTAGGGTTTGCATTATATGCATCCATCAAAATGGAATTACTTCCTAGTTTTATAATTTGAGATCTATTATTGGTAGGCAAATATTCTAAAATCGCTTTTTGAATTCCTTCTAACGACACTTTAAAATATTGACCAATGCATATTGCCGCAGCAATATTAATGGCGTTATATCTTCCGGTAAGCTGACTTTTAATTTGTAGATCATTGAAGGTCACTTCAGCCTTTTCGGATGAATTTAAATAGTCAATGGAAATATTTGCTTCAGAAGTATTTCCGAAGGTAAAGGTGTTGTTATAATTTAGTTGTTTCTGCTGAATTGGATCATCAACATTCAGAAATAAAAGTCCGCTAGTAGCTTTTAAATAATCATATAATTCGCTTTTCGCAGAAATCACTCCTTCAACACTTCCAAATCCTTCTAAATGTGCTTTTCCAAAATTGGTAATGTAGCCAAAATTAGGCCTTGCTATTTCGCAAAGCGCTGCAATCTCTTTGGGATGATTTGCGCCCATTTCAACAATACCGAATTCGGTACTTCGCTTCATAGAAAGTAGCGTGAGAGGAACGCCAATATGATTATTTAAATTTCCAACAGTAGCAACGGCATTATATTTTTTCCGAAGTACGGCATGAATTAATTCTTTGCTGGTAGTTTTTCCATTGCTTCCTGTAATAGCAAGAATTGGGATATCTAAATATTCACGATGATAGGTGCTTAACTTTTGAAGTGTTTCCAAAACATCTTCAACAAGAATATAGCGATCATTCTTCCCGAAATGATCTTCATCTATTACTACATAACTAGCGCCCTTTAGCAATGCTTTGTCTGCAAAGGTGTTCCCATTAAAATTATCTCCTTTTAAGGCAAAAAATAATTGATTGGTTTGAATTCCACGTGTATCTGTGGCAACTCCAGTGCTTCTAAGAAAAAGTTCATGTAAGGCAGCTATATCCATTGCTTAAATATATTAAATAAAGAAACGGTTTAAAAAGTTGAGTTCCGTAATTCTAAAATGCCTGTTCTCTTTTAATCGAGAATAAACATTTTAAAAGATAATTAAATTTTTAATTATCACGCTGAAACTAAAATAAGCTCAGCTAAACGAAATGTAAACTTTTTAAACCGTTTTTTCTAAACAGGCAATTTAATTTCTTGCCGTTTTATTTTTTTCTTTTGATTTAGAACCTACTCTAGACATCGCATTTCTAAATCCAATATAATCTGTAGCCATATCTTGTGGAAAATATCTTCTTTGAGAAGGATCTAACCAATATGCTCTATCTCTCCATGATCCACCTTTATAAACTCTCACTTCATCACTAACCATTGTAGTTCTTTTAGTGTCGTCATACTTAGGTTTTACAGCACCGGTACTATCTGTAGTAGTAGCGAATTGAGGAGAATTATACATTCTTTTTGAAGGGCTTGAAATATCATTAAAAGGCTCGTAATATCTAGTTGAGCTTTTGTCTCCATCACGGAAGTTTCTGTTATCACTTTCGCTGAAGTTTGCTCTTAAATAAGTATCGGCATCATTAATTGGCACTTGAGCTATTTCTCCTGGTAAGGCGCGAGCCATAATTTTACCATTACTTAAAGTGTCGTAAACAATTCCATCTGGAGCCACTATTTTAACGGTTCCATCGTCATTAATTTCATTTTTAGTGTAGACGTTTCCTCTATAATAGTTAAAGTCGTTAAACTCATCATCTACTATAGGTCTGTAAACATCGGCAACCCATTCTGCAACGTTTCCGGCCATATCGTATAGTCCGTAATCATTAGCTTCATAAGATTTTACTTCAGCAGTAATATCTGCACCATCATCACTCCAACCTGCAATTCCACCGTAATCACCTTCACCTTGTTTAAAGTTGGCTAATTGATCACCTTGTCTTTTAACATCTCCAGATCTAGTATATTGTCCATCCCATGGATATTTCTTTCTACCACGATAAACATTATAGTTTCTAATTCCAACTAATCCTAAGGCAGCATATTCCCATTCAGCTTCGGTAGGAAGTCTGTATTCTGGTAATAAAACTCCATCTTTACGTTGAACATAAATGTTCTTTGCGTCACTTGAAACTCCATCTTCACCTGTAGTTCCAGCAGTTCCTAAGTCCTCTGCATTTTTTCCACCACGAGTAATTTCATCATTACCTCCGTAGGTTTTAGTTGGTGCATTTAAATAAGTTTCAGTATCAAAAGTAGTTCCTGCTTCAACATCTGTGTATCTAGCACCTTCTTTTGTATATCCTGCTTCTTCTAATTGTAGTTCATTTACTCTGTTTGTTCTCCACTTACTAAATTCAGTTGCCTGGATCCAGTTTACTCCAACTACAGGGTAGTTAGAATAGGCAGGGTGACGCAAATAGTTAAATACCATAGTTTCATTAAAACCTAAACGGTTTCTCCAAACTAATGTATCTGGCACAGCGCCAGAATAAATGTTCTTATAATTTTCTTCACTTGGAGGGAAGACGCTCTTTAACCAATCTAAGTATTCCATATACATTATGTTGGTTACTTCTGTCTCGTCCATGTAGAAAGACTGCACGTGTTGCTGAGTTGGAGAATTGTTCCAATCATGCATCACATCGTCTTGAACCCTACCCATGGTAAAGGTTCCACCCTCAACGAAAACTAGACCTGGTCCAGTTGCCTGTTCCTTATAATCTGTTTTGTATTGGAATCCACCTTCCTTAGAATTAATATCCCATCCGGTAGCTCGTGAGTTATTTTTGTAATCTTTTGAATTATTACAACTGAACAAACTAGCGCCTATGGCGATAGCAAATAGTGTTTTAAAGGCAACGTTAGTCCTCATATTTTGATCTATTTATGTAGTAATTTAGGCCTTGCAATATAGTAATTAACGAGAAAAGTACAAGTTTATTTTATCTTAATGAAAATGAGCTAAACAGTTAATATTCTTAATGCTTAGTGCCTAATGTTATATCTTATTTCTAAACAAAAGTAACACTATTAGTCTAGGTTTAAAATAATTTTAGTTAAGCTTGCAATATTCTGTACTAATTATGCAATAAATACTTAAAAATTAAGTTTTAATAGAATCGTTAAGTTTTTAGTAATTCTATTAAATTACACTGCGAAATTGATAGGAGGAAGTTCTCTTAACAAGAATAAAAATATATATTTGTTAAAGATTAATTAATGTGATGAAAAAAATTACTATTCTTTTTCTTGGATTTTCCCTCTTGTCATCTTCCTTAATGTTTTCTCAGGAAGAACGCGACAGAGTTATTACAACTGCCGTGCCATTTCTTTTGATTTCTGCCGATGCGAGAGCTGCCGGGATGGGTGATCAAGGTGTGGCAACCTCTGCAGATGCTTTTTCTCAACAATGGAATCCCGCAAAATATGCGTTCATTAATAATGAACAGGGTGTTGGTGTTTCTTATACGCCTTACTTAAGCAATATTGTAAATGATATCTTTTTAGGAAATCTTACCTATTATAATAGACTAGATGAAAAAAGTGCTTTTGCCGCTAGTTTAAGATATTTTAGTCTTGGTTCTATCGAAACTCAAGGAGGTTTCGAAGAACAACCACTTATTTTAAGTCCGAATGAACTAACGCTAGATCTTTCTTATGCCTTAAAATTGGCCGAGAATTTTTCGATGGCGGTAACTGGCCGTTATTTAAGATCAGACCTTAAGTTAGCAGTTAATAGTGAAGATGCCACCGCAGCTTCAACTTTTGGAGTAGATGTTTCTGCTTTCTATCAGAGCAGTGATATCGTATTCACCAATTTTGACGGTAGATTTCGTGCAGGAGCCAATATTTCGAATATCGGTCCTAAAATAAAATATGATGAAGTTGGGCAAGAAAATTTTATTCCAACCAATTTAAAAGTTGGAACTGGATTCGATTTTATATTTGATGCTTCAAACAGATTGGGAACTTATTTAGAGTTTAATAAATTATTAGTGCCAACTCCTAAAGATTTTAATGGTGACGGGACAATAGATCAAGAAGACGAACAAGAATATAATAATATAGGTTCTATCTCCGGAATCTTTAAATCTTTTGGAGATGCTCCAGGAGGATTTGGAGAAGAACTAAGAGAAGTTACTTGGGCTTTAGGTGCAGAATATGTTTTTCAAGAACAATTCTCTTTAAGATCTGGGTACTTTAACGAGAGCGATACTAAAGGATCTAGAAAGTTTGTTGCGGTTGGTGCAGGGTTTAAATACTCTCCGGTGGTAATAGATGTTTCTTATTTATTTTCAACATCTAAAGTTGTAAGTCCATTAGAAGGAACCTTGCGTTTTGGCTTGGTCTTTCATTTTGGAGATGATTACGCCAATAATTAAAAGCGTACATTTCCAGTGGTTGCCAATTAAATTAGTAAAGTTTTAAATCGGCGATCATTAAAAAAAATCCTATTTAATTACATGAATTCATTTACTATAACTACCACCATAGATCTTTTTGATTCTATGGATGAACTTCCTGCGGAAGTTAAAGAATTAATGCAGGCTGCTATTGAAGCTAGAGATAATGCATACGCTCCTTATTCCAAATTTAATGTTGGTGCAGCGATACTTTTGGATAATAATGAAGTTATTACGGGAAGTAATCAAGAAAATGCCTCATATCCAAGTGGATTATGTGCAGAGCGAACTGCTATTTATTATGCTGGTGCAAAATATCCTAAAGCAATAATAAAAAGAATTGCCATATCTGCAACTTCTCAAAATCACCCAGTTACTTCTCCTATTCCTCCCTGCGGTGCCTGTAGGCAAGCAATAGCAGAGTATGAGATAAAACAAGATGAATTTATAGAGATCTATTTTATGGGGGAAAGCGGTAAAGTTGCTAAGTCTAATTCCTTAAAAGATCTATTACCCTTAGCGTTCGATAAATCTGTTCTATAACGTTTTCGTGGTTTTATTGATAAAACTGTTTTTCATTCTTATTGAAAATAGTATTTTTGTTACCTGCTTGGCAAAATCCACTGTCCGGCCTAAATATATTTGTAAATGAAGAAAATTACCAAAGCTACTTATCTAAAGTGGTACGAGGATATGCTTTTTTGGCGAAAATTTGAGGATAAGCTTGCTCAAGTATATATTCAACAAAAAGTAAGAGGGTTTTTGCACCTATATAATGGTCAGGAGGCGATTCTTGCCGGATCTTTGCATGCAATGGATCTTACTAAAGATAAAATGATCACTGCTTATAGAAACCACGTTCAACCAATTGGTATGGGTGTAGATCCTAAGCGCGTGATGGCAGAGCTATATGGTAAAAAAACAGGGACATCTCAAGGTTTGGGAGGTTCTATGCATATCTTTTCTAAAGAACACCGTTTTTATGGTGGACACGGAATTGTAGGAGGGCAAATTCCTCTTGGAGCTGGATTGGCATTTGCCGATAAGTTTTTTAAAAGAGATGCGGTTACTTTAACTTTTATGGGAGATGGTGCAATGCGTCAAGGTTCTCTTCATGAAACTTTAACAATGGCTGTAAACTGGAACTTACCAGTTGTTTTCTGTGTAGAAAATAATGGATATGCAATGGGAACTTCTGTTGCAAGAACTTCCAAGAATACAGAGATCTGGAAAATGGGATTGGCGTATGATA
>CAZWSP010000059.1:0-18393 GCA_964636585.1 uncultured Antarcticibacterium sp. | reverse complement strand
CGATGCTACAAAACGTTCAAATTGATAAGCTGCAGTTTGATTATCTTCTAATTGGTAATAAGAATCTGCATACAAAAAGGTTAATTTTTCACCCTGAGGTTTTCCTCTATATTCTGGAACTATTTGCTCCAAAACACGAAGTGCTTTTCTGAATTTTGGTTTGCTGTTCTCTACAATAGCTTGATTGTAAAGATCCTCCGCAAATGTATATTTCTCACCGGTATCTTTGCTTTTTAATACCTGTTGGTATTCGCTGCAAGACACAAGCATTAAAAACGCACTCAATAATAATAACCCTTTTTTCATACTTTGTAAAAACATCTGGCAAAAGTACTCTTTTCTATGATATTAAAAAAACTTATAAGTATAGCAAATGAGCACTTCTGGCATTAATTAAAATTGAGCTACAAAAGCCTGTATCTCCTTCTTCAATTTATCTGAAGCCTTTACTAATGGCAATCTTACCACAGGTTTGCACAGTTGCTTCGCTTCTAATAACGATTTAATTCCCACGGGATTGCCTTCAGCAAAAATCATATCTATAGAAGGAGCAATTTTATAATGCAATTTATAAGCTTCTTTCACTTTTCCATCAAGCCCTAAACGCACCATGTCTGAAAATGCCTGAGGTAAACCTTGACCAATTACAGAAATAACGCCATGTCCTCCTGCAAAAACCATTGGCAACGTGATCATGTCGTCTCCAGAGATCACTAAAAACTCCTTAGGAACTAAAGAGATCAATTTCATTGCCTGCACAATATCTCCTGCCGCTTCTTTAATCCCAATAATATTTTTAAAATCTGAAGCTAAGCGATGAACGGTTTCAGGTAAAATATTTGAAGCTGTTCTTCCTGGAACATTATATAAAATAATAGGTTTCGGGGAAGCCGAAGCTAAAGCTCTGTAATGCTGATAAATCCCTTCCTGTGAAGGTTTGTTGTAATATGGTGAAACAGAAAGTACAGCATCATATGCATCTAAATTTGTGCTTCTTAATTCCTCAACCAATGCAGCGGTATTATTTCCGCCAATTCCAAGAACCAACGGCAGTTTTCCATTATTTGCTTTAATAATGGTTTCTTTTACCAACTCCTTTTCTTTTAAACTTAGCGTTGCACTTTCCCCAGTGGTTCCTAAAACCACGATATATTCTATTCCGTTTGCTATCTGATCTTCAACCAAATTAGAAAGCGCTTCAACATCTACTGTAAAATCTTCTTTAAAAGGAGTAATAATGGCCACTCCAGTTCCTATAAACTTCTTCATTTTATATGTTTTTAAGCTTATTTATTATTTTTTTACTTCAGAAACAAAAAGCAGGGAATCCTCCCCAGTTTCCAAAACAAGATCTAAACTCTTGTTTTTAGTATGCCTTCCTATCTCAATACTTACAATGCATTTTGCTGTAAGAAAGTTTACATACACATTGTTTACTTATGCAAAAGTAATAAGTATATTCTTGTGTTCGCCTGCAAATTTCATCAATTCAGGATTCTTAAATTTTTAATTGAAACTAAAATCTTTCCTACCACTAAAAACACCGTTGAAATATGGAAATTCATTCTTAGTTTCCTTTAACTACATCACTTTAAAATTCGCTTAAGAAATGCCAAAATCCACTTTTAAAATATTGAATTTTGAAAGTGAATCTAAATGACTTTCAACTATAATTATTCCAATTTTTATAATTAGAACCAGATATCCAATATTTCTGAAATTAAAAGATAGTTGTTTAATTTTATTTAGAAGAAATGCAGATTTGAGAGAAGTTAGCTTCATCTATTTAATGCTGAAATTATGTTGAAGAAAAATGTAATTCTGAAGTTTAAACGAAATTGATTAATTGTAATTTTTTCTCTTCAGTAATAAAAAAGAGAACTACAAATAAGGCGCTTCCCATCCTAATTATGCTTTCGGCAACCTCCACACTTATATCCTTAAAATAGAAAACACCCATATCTCGTAAGATATCTGCAAATACAATGCATATTACCAGAGAAATAAAAAACATCGATTTTTTAGAGTAGGAATTAAGATAATACAACAAAGCTATTATCCCTAAAACCCCGAGATTCACATAATAAAATCCGAGAATTAAATAGGTAGTACTGCTTGAAAAGTAAGGCACCAGTTCAAAAAAGTGAATGAGCATTAAATAGACATTTAATCCGATAATGGAGAAAAAATAAACGGTCATGATTGGCCCGCCATTTTTGATCTTGAAATATTTTACCGCTTCTACAATTAATGCAAGATAAGCTCCGGCTTGCATTAACAGCGAAATCTCTTTAAAGAACCACAAGTCGTTAAAAATTTTTAAGGAATAAGAAACTCCGATTAGAATTAAAAACAGA
Organism: uncultured Antarcticibacterium sp.; assembly: GCA_964636585.1. Classification (GTDB taxonomy): domain Bacteria; phylum Bacteroidota; class Bacteroidia; order Flavobacteriales; family Flavobacteriaceae; genus Gillisia. Next base: position 16,036 of record CAZWSP010000059.1, on the reverse strand, counting down.
TATAGATTAAGCGAACATTTCTTTGCTTTATCACAAAACCACATACATGCCGCAACATAGAAGCCTATATGGCACCCAATACTTAACCAAGAAATATTAAAATACAGCGCATAAATATTTAAAAAAAGCAGACTAATAAATATAATTGCGCAGAGAAATTTCATATTTAGGTTGGGGGATAATGTGGCTAAATATATAAAAATCAATAGGAAATAAATGACACACAAGAATTTATTTTTAACAAATAATTAAGAGTTATAGAGAATCCAATAGGTTGCACGTCAATTAGTATCAGTTCTTATTAACTACTTATATTTGCACTCTCAATTTAAATTTCAGCTAAATGGCTCATAGATATTTAATCGCTTTAATCATCAGCTTCTCCTTATTAGGTTGTAAGAACAGCATTCAAACAACCTCAATAAAAGCAGAAAAAATTCCAATAGATCAAAGTATTGAAGGGGATCCAGAGATAGAAGCATATATAAAACCCTATGCAGAACATTTAAACCAAACCCTGGATAGCATAATTGCCTATAATCCTACCAATCTTAGCAAGAAAGATGGAAAATTGAATACGGCTTTAGGAAATTTAATGGCAGATCTGGTAATGGAACAAGCCAAGCCTGTTTTTAAATCTAGAACTGGAAATTCTATTGACGTTGTTCTATTAAATAATGGAGGAATAAGGTCTGGAATTGGAAAAGGACCTGTTACTAGTAGAACAGGTTTCGAATTAATGCCTTTTGAAAATGAAATTGTAGTTGTGGAACTTTCTGGGAAGAAAGTACAGGAAATGCTTAGCTATTTAGAAGTGGCTAAAACAGCACATCCTATTAGTGGCATGCAGCTAACGGTAGATGATAATTACAAACTTACCAGCGCCTTGATTGGTGGAAAAGAATTAGACCTTAATAGATCTTATTTTGTAGCGACATCAGATTATCTACAACAAGGTGGAGATAACATGAATTTTTTTAAAGATCCTTTGAATCTTTTCGATATAGATTACAAACTTAGAAATGCAATTATAGATTATTTCATAAAAGTTGACACCTTAAAAACTTCCATAGATAGCAGATTCATCCAAATTAACTAAACCATGAAAAGAAGAAATTTTATTCAGCAAACTGCTGCAACAGGAGCATTTATAGGTTTAGGCGGATTGAATATGTCTTTTTCTGCAAATTCTCAAAAGCATATCACCATTTTGCACACCAACGATGTGCATAGCCATATAGAACCATTTGGACCTAATGATCCAAGAAACGCGAATATGGGCGGAGTTGCCAGAAGAGCAAGCATTATTCAAAAAATAAGAAATGAAAATCCAAACACCCTTTTACTGGATGCAGGAGATATTTTTCAAGGAACTCCATATTTCAACTTTTATGGAGGAGAATTGGAGTTTAAACTAATGAGCAAATTAAAGTATGATGCTGCAACCATTGGAAATCACGATTTCGATAATGGTTTAAGCGGATTTCTAGCGCAAATGCCTCATGCTGAATTCGATTTCATTTCTTCCAATTACAATTTTAAAAACACCATTTTAGATGGACATACTTCTCCATATAAAATCTACGTAAAGGACGATGTGAAGATCGGAATTTTTGGACTTGGAGTAGAATTAAACGGATTGGTAACAAAGAAACTATATAAAGAAACTCAATATTTAGATCCTGTTGAAACCGCTTTAGAAATGACTAGAATTTTAAAGCAAGATCAAAAATGTGATATCGTGATCTGTCTTTCTCACTTAGGTTATGAGTATAAAAATGAAGACAAAATATCTGACGTCGTTCTTGCCACTAAAACAAAAGATATCGACCTAATTATTGGCGGACATACCCATACCTTTTTAGATAAACCTACCATTCTAAAAAATCTAGATGGGAAAAAAGTAATGGTAAATCAAGTTGGATGCTACGGGATTAATTTAGGCCGAATAGATTTCTATTTAGATTCAGATAAAAATATAAACGGCTCTGGTTTAAGTATAACTGTTTAATTAAGCATTTCTAAAAAAGCATCTTCACTCAAAATGGAAGTGCCTAATTTTTCTGCTTTCGCAAGTTTACTAGGTCCCATATTTTCTCCGGCCAACAAATAATTGGTTTTAGCTGAGATGGAACTGGAAACTTTTCCGCCATTATCTTCGATCATCTTTTTAAGATCGGTTCTGGAAACTTTAGAGAATACTCCAGAGATCACAAATGTATTTCCTTGTAGAATATCTGTTTGATTAGCTAGTTTTTCTGCTGAAATTTCTAATTGCAATCCATATTCTTGAAGCCTGGAAATGGTTTCTTTATTTTTTTCAGAAGCGAAAAACTGAAGCACACTTTGCGCGATTCGCTCTCCAATTTCATCTACATTCACAAGATCGTCCATACTGGCTAACATCAACTTTTCTATGCTTTTATAATGTTTAGAAAGTTTTTTGGCTACTGTTTCTCCAACATATCTAATTCCCAAAGCAAAAAGCACGCGTTCAAAAGGAATTTCTTTAGATTTCTCGATACCGGCAATTAGATTGTCGGCAGATTTTTCTGCCATGCGTTCTAATGGCAACACATCTTCCTTTTTCAAGGTATATAGATCGGCATAATTATTAATTAGGCCTGCATTTACCAATAAAGCTACCGTTTCTCCCCCTAAGCCTTCAATATCCATTGCTTTTCGGGAAATGAAATGCTGAATTCTCCCAATGATCTGAGGTAGACAGCCATTATAATTTGGGCAATAATGCTGTGCTTCTCCTTCTGCTCTAATTAGCTCGGTATCACATTCCGGACAATTCTTTATATATTCTGTTTTTTCAGAATTAGGATTTCTCTTCGTGAAATCTACTCCCACGATCTTCGGGATTATCTCCCCTCCTTTTTCCACAAAAACAGTGTCACCTTCTCTAATATCCAATTTTTCAATTTGATCTGCATTGTGCAAAGAAGCTCTTTTCACAATAGTTCCCGCCAATTGAACAGGATCCAGATTTGCAACCGGAGTTATTGCGCCAGTTCTTCCAACTTGATAGGTTATCTTTCTAAGAACAGATGTTTCTTGCTCTGCTTTAAATTTATATGCAATGGCCCATCTTGGAGATTTGGCAGTACTTCCCAACTCCTCCTGCATATGAATGTTATTCACTTTTATCACCACACCATCGGTTTCATAAGGAAGATCGTGCCTGTGAATATCCCAATATTTAATAAATTCTAAAGCCTGCTCTATGTTTTTAACCAGTTTTGCTTCCTTCGGAACTTTAAACCCCCACGCTCTTGACTTTTCTAAACCTTCAAACTGAGAACCAATTTGAAGATCTGTACCCGTTAATCCATATAACAAACAATCTAATGGCCGTTTGGCAACCTCTGCACTATCCTGAAGCTTCAAACTGCCTGAAGCCGTATTTCTAGGGTTTGCATATGGCTCTTCTCCAATTTCCACGCGTTCAGCATTTAGTTTTGCGAAACCTTCAAACGGAAGTACGATTTCTCCTCGAATCGCAAATTTATCAGGATAATCTCCTTTTAAATTTAAAGGAACCGTTCTAATAGTTCTAATATTGTTTGTTACATCATCTCCTTGAAAGCCATCGCCGCGCGTAACTGCTCTCACTAATTTTCCTTGTTCGTAGGTGAGACTAATCGAAGCTCCATCATACTTTAATTCGCAAACATATTCTATATCTCCATCTACTGCTTTTTTTAATCGCTGCTCCCACTCTTCCAACTCATCTTTAGAATAGGAATTAGATAAAGATTGCATAGGGAAATCATGTCTTACAGTTTCAAAATTCTTTGTTACAGCGCCACCTACTCGTTGTGTAGGAGAACTAGCATCAAAAAATGCTGGATTTTCTTCTTCCAGTTTCTGAAGTTCTTCCAGCTTCATATCAAAATCATAATCACTAATCACAGCGGCATCCAACACATAATAATTATAATTATGTTGCTCCAATTCGTGTCTTAGTTGCTTGATCTTATCTTCTATGCTCATTGAAAAACTATTATATCAATTATTATTTATTATTGAAACTGCTCAACAAATCATTCTTGTATTGAAGCGAATATTGTTTTTTATTTTGAATAATCTGAATATTAAATTCAGAATTATATGCAATATCTCCAGTGGGAAACCAGGTTTTCTTCTCACTATTAATGGTAATGAACAAACCATTATCATCCCCAATTGCGCAAAATTTATCAAAATTTCCATCATAAACCGCTAGCTCACATTGTGTGTTCAAAATGTGATACTGCTTTTCGATATCAGTTGTCGCTAAACCTATTTCACTTATACCTAGAATGCTTTTTTCAGAAAAATTGAAGGAACTACTTCCTTTACATTCTCGGCGAGATATGAACTCCATAATATTATAATCTTCATCGTAAAAGTAGATAGATTTCGCTTTCCATGCTGGAAAATCTATTATTTCATGAGCTTCATATGGCAATACCGAAACTCGCTTTTTTAGCCAATTTAATGCTGCTTTTTCACTTTTATCTGGGACATGAAATGCGATATGATATGGTGTAAAATCTTCTTTTTCTTTAAAATATAATTGGGAATAACCTAGATGTAATTCAAATGAAGTTTCTGTTGAAATAATGATTTCTAGACCAAGAACATCGCTATAAAACTCTTGTTGTTTTATAATGTTTTTACATCCTATTTCAAGCCTAATGATCTGCATTTTCGGTTTCTTTCTAGGTCTGATTTTTATTCATCCATTTAGGCACATCTATTGGCTTAAAATTTCTCATTTTCTCAACCAATTCTTCAATAGTTGAAGCTACTTGTACCAAATCCATATTAGAACTTTTCAATAATCCTTTTTTCACCATATTATCCATCATCTTTAATAGATCATCATAGTAATTAGAACTATTTAGAATTCCGATGGGATGCTTATGAAGTCCAAGTTGTCCCCAAGTAAGAATTTCAAACAATTCCTCTAGAGTTCCAAAACCTCCAGGAAGTGCAATAAAGCCCTGACTTAGATCATGCATTTTCAACTTTCGTTCATGCATGTTTTGCGTTGTAATTAATTCAGTTAATTTTAAGTGCACTACTTCCTTGGTTTTCAAGAATCCTGGTATTACTCCAGTTATCTCACCATTGTTATCCAAAACTCCTTTAGCCACTTGCCCCATCAGCCCAAGCTTACTTCCACCATAAATAACTTTAATGTTGTTTTTAGCAAGATACGCTCCGGTAGTGTAGGCTTGATCAAAGATCTCTTTATCTTCTCCATCGCTACTGGCGCAGAAAACGGCAATGCTTTTAAGTGTATTCAAAATTCTGGGTTTTATTAGATCTTAATTCCTTTAATCATTCTAAAATTACCAAAAATATCCTTCCGTAAGCTGGTATCAAAACCTTCATTTTTAAGGACAGCTTCTGTTTCTCGGGATAAATATTGATTGATTTCAAAATATAAACTTCCACCAATAGGCAAATTTTGATGCGCTAAATGGGTGATCTTTTTATAAAATATTAAAGGATCCTCATTACTGACATACAATGCCAATTCCGGTTCATTCTCAAGAACATTTCTATGCATTTCTGCTTTCTCTAATTCACGCACATATGGCGGATTAGAAACTATAATGTTGAATTTTTCTTGTAATGCTTCAGCTTGAAGAATATCTGTTTTCACAAAATTCACTGAAACTTCATTTAATAAAGAATTATCTGAAGCTATAGTTAAAGCTTCCGCAGAAACATCTATTGCAGAGACATTTGCATTAGGCAGATTTTTAGCGAGACTAATCGCAATACAGCCACTTCCCGTGCCAATATCCAATATATTTAATTTGCTGTTAGCACCAGATTTCTGAACATCTTTAAGAATCCACTCAACCAATTCTTCAGTTTCTGGACGAGGAATTAATGTATTAGGACTTAATTTAAATTTTAAACCAAAAAACTCTGTTTCGCCTATAATATATTGCAAAGGCTCATGCTCTTTAAGCCGTAACATAGCATCATTTAATTCCTGAAATTCTTCTGAAGTTAATGCTCTGTCTGTGTTTAATGCAAATTGCAATCTTGTGATACCTAAATAATTTTCAACTAATAAATTGAAGAAAGATTGAACCTCCGTTTCTGGAAATTCATCTTTTAAAAAAAGCAGAAATTGTTTTTTAAACGCTAAAAGTTGCAATGTAAAATTTCAATTTTAAAAATTAAAGAAGCCATTATAAAACTGAAATATCTATTCCAATTCTTTGATCATCCACATGGTACAATTATAATGTCCAGTATCACCCAAAGGTTTATCCAAAGATTTAAACCCAGAACGCGTATATAATCTACGGGCATCTTCCATATATGGCAAGGTTTCTAGATAGCATTTTTCGAATCCTACAGATTTTGCATAATGCAAACAAGTATTCATCATAGCAGCTCCTATTCCTCTACCTCTAGCAACGGGTAAAAAATACATTTTTTGAAGTTCACATATTTCTTCAGATCCATTGGCCAAAGGGGCAATCCCTGAACCTCCAATAATTTCACCCTCTTCCTCAACAATAAAATATTTCATTTTTTCATTGTCATAAGTAGCAAACATATCGTCCAGCGATTTGTCCTCATAAGCAGTTCCTACTTTAGGAACTCCCATCTCTACTAATACTTCTCTTATCACCTTGGCAACATTCTGGTTGTCTTTAGGTTGAATCTCACGAATTTTAAAACTACACATTCTTCTAATTAATCCTATTTTTGTGATGTGAAGATACACGAAAAATATATAAATAGATGCATTCAATTAGCCGAAAATGGACTGGGAACTACCTATCCAAATCCGATGGTTGGAAGCGTAATAGTATATAAGGGAAAGATAATTGGGGAAGGTTGGCACAAGAAGGCGGGAGAGCCACATGCAGAGGTAAATGCTATTAATTCTGTGAAAGATAAATCGCTTTTAAGCAAGTCTACAATTTATGTAAGCTTAGAGCCCTGCAGTCATTACGGGAAAACTCCACCGTGTAGCGATCTAATTATCGCCAGCGGAATTAAGAAAATTGTGATTGGCAGTATAGATCCATTTAAGGAAGTTTCTGGAAAAGGAATAAAAAAATTGATGGATGCTGGTTGCCAAGTGATTGTTGGGATTTTAGACGAAAAATGTTCAGCATTAAATAAAAGATTTTTCAACTTCCATAAAAAGAAACATCCTTTTATCATTTTAAAATGGGCACAATCTGCAGATGGTTTTTTGGCACCACTGGATTTAAAGGAATCTCAAGAAAGGACTCCAGTTTGGATAACTCATAAGTATTCTAAGCAATTGGTTCATAAATGGCGGAGCGAGGAAGCTTCAATTTTAGTTGGAACCAATACCGCAGTAAAAGATAATCCCGAATTAAATACGAGACTTTGGCAAGGGAATGATCCTGTTCGGATTGTTTTAGATAAAAGCCTGCGCATCCCGAAAGATTCTAAACTTTTAGATGGAAGCATTAAAACAATTATTATAACTGGGGAAAATTCAGAAATATCACAGAGTTCTTCAGAAAATATCATTTTTGAAATAATTGATTTCAGCAAAGATTTGCCCGCTCAGGTTTGTGAAATTCTTTATAAACACAATCTTCAATCTGTTATTATTGAAGGTGGAGCAACTACATTACAATCTTTTATCGATGCAGATCTTTGGGATGAAGCACGAGTTTTTACCGGAGAAAAACTTTTTAAAGAAGGTATAAAGGCCCCAGTTTTCGAAGGAAAACTTATTCAAAAACAAGATCTTTTAGGAGACATTTTAAGAATATACGCGCATGATTAAAACCTTAATCTTCGATTTTGGCGATGTGTTTATTAATCTAGATAAACAGGCTACACTTAGGGAACTTCAAAAACTCGATATTTCTAATTTTTCAGAAGCATTGGTGAATCACAATAAGTCCTACGAAATGGGACTTATCTCTTCGGAAGCATTTTTAACTACATATATCGATGAGTTTTCTCATTTAACTTCAGATCAAATACGAGATTCATGGAATGCTATTCTGATGGATTTTCCGGAATATCGATTTAAATTCATCAAAAAACTTTCAGAAAAAAAAGATTATAAACTCATTCTGTTAAGCAACACCAATGAGATCCATATAGATTACATAAAGCAAAATGTTGCATTTTTTAAAGATTTTAAAAACTGCTTCGATTCTTTTTACCTATCTCATGAGATAAATCTGAGAAAACCAAACGCAGATATTTTTGAATATGTGCTTAAAAAAGAAGATCTAATTGCCGAAGAATGTCTTTTTATAGACGATACCGCCGAAAATACGGAAGCAGCAGCTCGACTTGGACTTTATACTTGGCATTTAGAACCAACTCGGGAGGATGTTATAGATCTTTTTACCACCAATAAAGCCCTGTTTTGATATATCTACTTTTAAGCATCCTTTCCTCAAGCATCATTTTTGTTGTTTTCAAATTATTCAAAAGATTTGATATCAACACCCTACAAGCAATTGTGGTGAATTATTTTATTGCTTGTATGGTTGGATTTTTTGGGTATCTGGAACCAGAAGATATAAGTGGGATCCCTGAAAAACCATGGTTTATTGGCACGCTTATTTTAGGAGCACTTTTTATTATTGTTTTTAATCTCGCAGCCATTACCACACAACGCAGCGGCCTTTCTGTAGTTTCTGTAGCCACTAAAATGTCAGTTACAATTCCAGTGCTTTTTGGAATTTATTATTATCAGGAAAATGCAGGAATTTTAAAAATCCTTGGAATTCTACTTGCTTTGGTTGCTGTTTATTTAACTTCCATAAAAGCGAAAAATGGCATCGCCATTAAAAAGAAAAATTTAATTTTTCCTATTCTGGTTTTTTTAGGGAGCGGAATTATAGATACCACCATTAAGTTTCTAGAATCTGGATATGTGAACAAAACAGATGTGGCCCTTTTCTCCTCTACCATTTTTTCTGTAGCAGGAACTATTGGAGTAATTATTTTATGCATTCAAGCGGCTCAAGGAAAATTAAGGGTCACTGGGAAAAACATTTTAGGCGGGATCGCACTTGGAATCCCAAACTACTTCTCTATTTACTTTTTAGTGCTTGCGCTTCGGAATAATGGATTTGATAGTTCTACTGTATTTACGATTAATAATGTGGCGATAGTTTTAGTTTCTACGGTTCTAGGAATTGCTCTTTTCAGAGAAAAACTAATCCCGAAGAATTGGATAGGAATAATTTTAGCAGTAATTAGCATCCTGCTAGTTGCAAATAGTTAAATAATATAAGTTGAAGGATACCTATAAAAGTATAACTGAAGCTTCAGAAGAAGTGATCTTTAAGGATAAGAATTCTAAATTCTATGGCTACGCTTACCCCATAAAATCTGAAGACGAGGTTAAAGATATTATAGATGAACTTAAGAAGAAACATCATCAGGCAAGACATTGGTGTTATGCCTGGCAGTTAGGAAAAGAAGAGCATCAATTTAGGGCAAATGACGATGGAGAACCATCTAATTCTGCGGGAATGCCCATATATGGGCAAATTCAATCTTTTGATGTTACTAACATCTTAATTGTAGTAGTAAGATATTTTGGTGGAGTAAAGCTTGGAGTTGGTGGACTTATAAACGCATATAAAACTGCAGCGCAAATGGCTCTGGAGAATAGCAACATTCTAAAACGGACTATAGACGAGCTCTATGTTTTAAAATTTGATTATCCAGAAATGAATGTGGTAATGCGAATCATAAAAGAACATAACTTAAATGTGATCGACCAAAAATTAGCTTTGGACTGCCAAGTTTTTTTCTCTGTTAGAAAAAAAGATTCTCAGAATATTTTCGAAAAATTTGAAGCTACCTATAAAGTCGAAATTAAAAAGTGGGAACCTTAAACTGTTAATTTCTGAAGAATATAGTCTGGACATTTCATTGGCCGTCTACTTTTGGTATTCATGAACACCAAGACAGTATTCGCAGTTGTAAGTAATTGATTGTCTTGATTATAAACTTCGTAATTAAATTCAATTTTAACACTAGGAGTTTTTACCAAGCTGGTTTCAATTCTCAACTCATCATCAAAAAAAGCCGATTTTATAAATTTAAAATGAAGCTCATAAACCGGCAACATTACCCCTTCTTCTTCCATAGATTTATAAGAAATTCCTAAGGCGCTAAGCCAGTCCAGTCGGGCAATTTCCAAATATTCTGCATAGTTTCCGTGATGCACTACTCCCATCTGATCGGTTTCGGCATATCTAACTTTAACAAAAGTATTATGACTTTTCATTGAATTTTGTCGGGATAAGTTCATGAGGTTTTGTACATTCATTGCTCGGAATAAGTATGCATAAATTTTTCTTAAAATTCAAGGGTAAATGTGTTTTTTTATTAGATATTTTGTTCACATATTTGTTCCAGAGATATTTAAAGCCAAATCACCGCTTTCTTAATTTTAAAAATCTACTAACCAACAAATAACCAATTAATAAGCATGTCAAAAACTGCGCAATCAGTTTGGAATAGCTGTCTAGCTTTTATCAAAGATAACATTACCCCCCAAGCTTATAAAACTTGGTTTGAACCAATACAAGCAGTAAAACTTACGGATTGTGCGTTGAGCATCCAGGTACCCTCCAAATTCTTTTACGAATGGCTTGAAGAGCACTACGTAAAATTACTTAAAGTTTCACTTACCAAAGAACTAGGTGAAAAAGCGAAGTTAGTATATGTTATTAAAATGGAAAACACCTACGGGAATAAACTTCCATTTACAGAAAAGATACCCAGTACACAGAGAGGCCACATGGTTTCTCAGGATGTAGATGTGCCTATAAAAAATAAAAATCCAGAGCTTAGAAATCCTTTTATTATTCCTGGGATTAGAAATGTAAAAATTGAATCTCAACTTAATCCAAATTACAATTTCGAGAACTTTTTAGAAGGAGATTCTAATAGATTGGCGCGTTCTGCTGGTTTAGCAGTTTCCAATAAGCCAGGAGGAACCTCTTTTAACCCGTTATTAGTGTTTGGTGGGGTAGGATTAGGTAAAACTCACCTTTCTCACGCAATTGGGGTGGATATTAAGGATAAGTATCCTGAAAAAACTGTTCTATACATTTCTGCTGAAAAATTTACTCAGCAATACATAGAATCGGTTAAGAAGAATAACAGAAATGATTTTATACATTTCTACCAGATCATAGATGTGCTTATTGTAGACGATATTCAGTTGTTATCTGGAAAAGCAGGAACTCAAGATGTATTCTTCCATATCTTCAATCATTTACATCAAAACGGAAAACAGGTTATTTTAACAAGTGACAAGGCTCCGGTTGATATGCAAGATATCGAGCAACGCTTATTATCTCGTTTTAAATGGGGACTTTCTGCAGAATTGCAACATCCAGATTTTGAAACTAGAGTTTCTATTATTAAGAACAAATTATATCGTGATGGTGTAGAAATGCCGGAAGATATTATTGAGTTCTTGGCAAACAACATAAAAACCAATATTCGTGAACTAGAAGGTGCTATTATATCTCTAATTGCGCATTCTTCTTTCAACAAGAAAGATATCACCTTAGAATTGGCTACTAAAATTGTAGACAACTACGTTAAGAATACCAAACGTGAAGTTTCTATAGACTACATTCAGAAAATAGTGAGTGACTATTTCCAAATGGATGTGGAAACACTTCAGTCCAAAACTAGAAAAAGACATATTGTGCAGGCTAGACAATTAGCAATGTTCTTTGCTAAGAAGTTTACTAAAGCATCTTTAGCAAGTATCGGTAGTCAGATTGGAAAAAGAGATCATGCAACCGTACTACACGCTTGTAAGACGGTAGATAATTTGGCAGCAACAGATAAACAGTTCAAGAAATTTGTAGAAGATCTTAACAAGAAACTTACCTTATAATTACATTTATTTTATGAAAACCAACGTTCTGATGGTGTGTCTCGGAAATATCTGCAGATCTCCACTTGCCGAAGGAATTCTCAAATCTAAAGTAGACTCTAAAAAGATCTACGTAGATTCTGCAGGAACCGGAGATTACCATATAGGTGATTTGCCAGATCCAAGATCTATAAAAATCGCTAAGACCAAAGGCTTAGATATTACTTCACAGCGCGGAAGACAATTTAAAACAGCAGATTTCGATAAATTCCATTACATCTATGCAATGGACACTTTTAATTATGCCGATATTCTTAGCTTAGCAAGAACTGAAGCAGATAAAAGTAAGGTGCATCTTATTTTAGATGAAGTTTTTCCCGGGGAAAGTGTAGATGTTCCAGATCCTTATCAAGGTGGAGAACAAGGCTTTATTAATGTTTATGAAATGCTGGAAGAAGCATGCACAAGCATCGCTTCAAAACTCAAGAAATAAAAATTCCTTCGTTTATATTCTGAGATCAATTAATTAGAAACAAAAGCAATGTCCAATTTTCAATATTCCGGTAAATTATATTTGATCCCTACTACCCTTGGTGAATCTAAGATCACCGATGTTTTACCAGAATCCATCAAAGGAATTATTGAAAATGTAGATCATTACATCGTAGAAAATGAAAAGACGGCTAGAAAATCCATAAAACAGGTTGCTCCAGACAAATCACAACCATCATTAATACTTAACAGCTTAAATAAATTTACCGATCCTACGATTTTAAGCAGCTTTTTAGATCCATGCAAGGAAGGATTAGATGTTGGCTTATTAAGTGAAGCAGGTTGTCCCGGAGTTGCAGATCCTGGAGCTGAAATAGTAGCTATCGCTCACGACATGAGAATTCAGGTGGTTCCTTTAGTGGGCCCTTCATCTATATTATTAGCAATGATGGGAAGTGGAATGAACGGGCAAAGTTTTACGTTTCACGGATATCTTCCGATAGATAAAAAAGAACGGAAACAAGAATTAAAATTATTAGAACGGATTTCTTCAGAAAGAAATCAGGCGCAACTTTTTATTGAAACTCCTTATAGAAATAATAATTTGCTGGAAGATCTCATTCAGATCTTAAATCCTGCAACCAAATTATGTGTTGCTTGCGATCTTACATTAGATACCGAATATATTATTACCAAATCTATTTCAGACTGGTCTAAAACAAAAGTAGACCTTCATAAAAGGCCTACTATGTTTATTCTTCAAAAAGATTCTTAAGAAATCTCAAGATTCGCTTTCGCTTTTCGTTCTGGTTGCACGAAGGATGTGTCGTAACCACCAAACTTTTTCATATAGTATCCTAGCGTTGTACCAAAAGCATCGCTAAATGCAGTTGCTCCCCAACTTCTTAGGTATTTCTTTACACTTCCTGGTCCTGCAAGATGTGCAGCCGCTAATATTCCAGATTCAGTTATAACAATCCCATTGATGTTCTTGCCAACAAATCTTTTAATATCGCGTCTTAGAATCCATTTATTTCTTGAAGCATTTGCATAAAATGCAGCCTCTTGTAATTCTGGAGAATCTATAAAGCTTTGAGTATTATAAACTCCAATAAGCTCCAAGGTCCCTTTACCAAATTGGTATTTCCCTAAATAGCCATATTCATTAACTGTTTTGTAATTCCCCCTAGATTCTTTAAAGCCCAAAGCTTCTTTAAAACCAATGTAAGATTTTCCTAAAACAGGGGTTGCCTTAAATGTAGGCACCACAACTTCTGGAATCTCGTTGGTGTTTGGAACTGTGTACTCTAATGTTTCGTGGGGTGAGGTGGCATATATCTCTAAATTTGCTGCTTCCTTTGTAGAAAAGCTAAAAAATATAGCACCAGATAAAATAGGTAGAATTGAAAATTTTGCAACTTTCTTTCTCATAATTTTTTGATTCTGAGAAGCAATTGGTGTTAAATCACCCTTCTCAATTTCGCCGTGCAAAGATACACCTTTTTTTATTAATCTGACTTACAGGCTGTTAAACAAAACCTAAATCTCTTCCTAGCCCAGCATAGGCCATAACTTATTAATTTACAGGAATTTATAGCGATGATCAGAAATGCTGATTAAAATTATTTCGGAGGTTTTCTGATAAAACACATAAAATTAAAGCTAATCAGCTAAGAGTCAGCGCTTTTTTTCGAGCAAACTTCTAGAATTTTAGATTTATAAAGAACAAAACCTCTAGAAAACGCAGAAAATGGGCACATATCAAAAAAGAGGATCTTTGGAGAGATCCTCTTTTTTAAAAACGTATTTTTTTACTACTTGTTTACATAATACTACCTATTAATTCCCTGCTTATTGATCCATCTAACATATGCCTGTTTATTGCGGTTATGTTGCGCTAAATTTTCAGCGAATTTATGATATCCGAAGTTTTCTACATCGGCTACAAAATAATAATACTTGTGATCTTCAAAATTTAACACTGCATCTATAGAAGAAATATCGGGCATGGTGATAGGTCCGGGAGGCAAGCTAACATTCATATATGTATTGTAGGGAGAAACTAGTTTAAGATCTTTATAAAGCACTCTTTTAATAATAGTATCAAAATCTCCTGTACTCTCTTTAATTGCATAGATCACAGTTGGATCTGCTTCCAGTTTCCAACCATCTTTATATCTATTCATATAAACACCAGCAACCTTGGCTCGTTCATCAACTTTTGCTGTTTCCTTTTGAACTATGGATGCAATTACTGAAACTTCATTTTTAGTCAATCCAATAGTTTCAGCTTTATTTAGACGCTCTGGAGTCCAAAACTTTTTATATTCTGAAAGCATTCGTTCTCGAAATCCTTCAGCTGAAGTGTTCCAGAAAAATTCATATTTATTGGGAATATACATAGTTAGTGCTTCTACCTTAGAAAGATCGTTTTCAGTTAAAAAGGATTCATCTTTCATCACTTCTAGTAAGGAAACACTGTCGGCTTCAATTTGAACAGCAATTCTCCCCGCCAATTCTTCCAACCGTTCTTGATTGTTAAAAACCACAGAAACCGGAGTATTCTGACTTCTCAATACATTTACCAGATCATTGTTGTTCATATTCTTTTTCAGAATATATTTCCCGGCCTTAACCTTGGCGCTATATCCCTTTTTCTGAGCCACTGCATCGAAGGATGAAATATCCTTTACCAAAGGCTTCAAACTATCTATCACCGTATTATAGGTTGCGCCAGAGGGGATATATACAATAACCGAATCCTTTTGGAAATTGGTATTTGCTGAAAATATTGAATTGTAGACAGAATAACTGAATATCCCTAATAGAACCAGCCCAAGCAGAGCAATGATCCATAGAATTTTTTTAATATACATCGTTAATTAATTGGTATAGAATTTCATCTTTAAACTGACCATTAACAAGGATCCAATCCTTTTTAAGGCCTACTTTTTTATAGTTACTTTTTTCGAATAACTTAATACTGCCAAAATTTTCAGCATTTACATTTGCATATAATTGGTGAAGACCAAGATGCGTAAAACAATAGGTGCCTATCAATTTTATAGCTTCAGCACCATAACCTTTTCCCCTATTTTCTTTTTCACTTATAAGAATTCCTAAGGCCGCTCTCTTGTCTTTCGGTTCAAGATCAAAAACATCTATTAAGCCTACTCGTTCATTTTCCTTATTGCAAATCATTAACCGCATCTGTTTCACATCAAAGATATCTCTGTGTGAATTCTGAAGGTATTTTTTAATAAGAAATCTTGAATATGGAACTCTGGTAGCACTTATTTCCCAAAATTCTTCTGTGTTTTCTACCTCATAGATAAAATCCAGATCTTCTGGTTCCAATGCTCGTAAAAAGATATGTTCTCCTTTTAAACTTAGCATTCTAATTCGCCTTTAAAAACTTTTGCCGTGGGTCCAGTAAGCCAAATATTAGTATACACACCATTATTCACATCAAAAGACACTTCTAATTTTCCTCCGGGAGTTTCTAGATGTATAGATTTAGAATTGGTCTTACCAACTGCATTTACCGCAATTGCAACCGCAGTAACGCCAGTTCCACAGGAATAAGTTTCGTCCTCCACTCCTCTTTCATAGGTTCTAACTAAGAAGGTATCTTCTCCTGTTTGCTGAACAAAATTT
>CAZWSP010000058.1:0-19315 GCA_964636585.1 uncultured Antarcticibacterium sp. | reverse complement strand
ATTTTACAAAATCCTGAAAGATCACTCCGAAATATTGCTGATATTGCGCCTGATTGTATTTGGTGATTGGAATGCCATCTAAAAAGATCTCTCCCTCTGTTGGTTCGTAGAACTGAAGCAATAGCTTGATAAGTGTAGTTTTTCCAGCACCGTTCTCTCCAACAAAAGCCAATTTCTCTCCTGCTCTTAAGTGGAAATTCACATTTCTAACTACCCATCTTTCAGATTTTGGATATTTAAAACCTACATTTTTAAATTCGAATCCATGCTGAATCTTGATTGGCAATTCTAAACCTTCGTCTACTTTAGAAGTATCGAACTGAAGATCTAAAAATTCAAAATAATCCTGAAGGTATAAGGCACTTTCTGTAATGGCAGTAAATCGAGTGAAAAAGCCTTGTAATTTTGTACGAAGTCTATTAAAAGATCCTGAAAGGAAAGTAAGATCACCCAAGGTGAAAATTCCTGCAACCGTTCTAAAAACGATTAACACATAAGCTCCATAATAGGCACCGGTACCAATCACGTTAAAAAAAGAACCCCAGGCAGCACGCTGCTTTGCCAACTTCTTGCTTTCCAGAAAATATTTGTCCGATAGATCTTTAAATCGCTCGGCTAGATAATTAGACAAGCCAAACAGTTTCACTTCTTTTGCAGTAACATCACTTGCCCCCGCATATCTTAAATAATCTAATTCTCTTCGTTCCTGCGTCCAGCTTCTTGCCAAAGAATAACTGGTTCCGCTGAATTTAATCTCGTTGATAATCGTAGGAATAATAGAAACTACCAAAAGAATGATCAACCAAGGTTCGAATACTACCAAACCTGCGATCAAGGAAACTATCATGATCACATCTTGACCTTGGGTTAAGATGTTGGACATAAGCCCTACTCTTCCCGTGGTTTGTTGCCTCGCTCGCTCCAGCTTGTCATAAAACTCTGAATCTTCTAACTGATCGAGATTTAATTCTGAAGTCTTTTTAATGATCTTTACGGAAGTATCTATAGAATATTGATCTCCTAATAAGGCATCGGTAAGATTGATCCCGCGATTTAATAGATCTGAAATGATAGCTAAACCAAATTCTAAACCTACGTATAACCAAAGCTTATCAAAATCTTTTACATCTGAATTGATCTGCACCACCACTTCATCTACAATGATCTTTCCTATCCACAATAAAATCACAGGTAAGATCGCGCTTATCACCCTGCAAAGTAAGTTTGCAAAGAAAAGCAACGGATTCACTTCTTTGATCTCCTTAAAGAATCTTGGAACAAATTTTAAAGAGGCAAAGCTCTCTCTAAAGTTGATCTTTGTAGGTTTTATAGATTGTTTTGGTCTAGGCAAATGCTTCAGTTTATTTTGCCGCAAGGTACTATGTAAAAATCACATTTTAAAGACTTCATGATAACTCATTTCTATTTCAGCATCTCTAAAATTCAGCCTAAATCCCTACTTTTGCGGCTATGGGAGAAAATAGAAAACTCAAGAATAGTGAATTGGACAGAAAAACGGTAGCCGAATTTAAAGAAGCTACAAAAACGCCCATTATCGTTATTCTGGACAACATAAGAAGTCTAAATAATATAGGATCGGTTTTTAGAACTGCCGATGCTTTTTTAATTGAAAAGATCTATCTCTGCGGAATCACGGCAACTCCGCCACATAAAGATATTCAGAAAACCGCTTTGGGCGCTACCGAAACTGTGAATTGGGAATATGTGGAAGACACCATTTCACTAATCAAAAAACTACAGGAAGATAAAGTAGAAGTTTTAGCCATAGAACAAGCTGAAGGCGCCATTATGTTAAACATGTTTTCTCCTGAAAACGGCAAAACATATGCAGTTGTTTTTGGAAATGAGGTAAAAGGAGTTCAGCAATCTGTAGTAACTGCAAGTAACGGGATTATAGAAATACCTCAGCTAGGAAGTAAGCATTCTTTAAATATTTCGGTAAGTACGGGGGTGGTTTTATGGGATCTTTTCAGTAAAATGAAACTCTAACTCTTAAGCTGAAACGAGGGTTTCTTCTATTTTTTCCAGAATATGTAAATAATCTTTTCTGTTATTTACAAAATCCAGCTCTGAAATATCGATGATTTTCACTTTGATATTGGACTGAGATTTAATAAATGCCAAATAACTTTTATTGATCTCCATTAAATATTCCGGCTGAATGTTTTGCTCGTAATCTCGACCTCTACTTTTTATGTTCTCCAACAATCTTTCGGTGTTCTGATAGAGATAAATATAAAGATCTGGTTTCACTAATTCCTTATACATTATTCTGAAGAGCTTATCATACAATGCATATTCGTCTTCCTGAAGCGTGATCTTAGCAAAGATCAACGACTTAAACACATCGTAATCTGAAACTACAAAATCTGTAAAAAGATCATACTGAGCAAGATCATCTGACAATTGCTGATACCTATCTGCCAGAAAAGACATCTCCAAAGGAAAAGCATAGCGGTTTTTATCTTCGTAAAACTTGGGCAAGAACGGATTATCCTTAAATCGCTCCAAGATCAATTTTGCATTGAAATCTTGAGACATCATGGTGGATAAACTGGTTTTTCCTGCGCCTATATTTCCTTCAACAGCGATATAATTATAGTTTATAAAACTGAATTTCTTTCCAGGATTTTTTAAAGTTTCTTGGATCTTTTCAATTTCAGTTTTATCTGAAGTATTTTCAAGTAGCTGAGAAATAGTGAGATTTAATGCAGGGTGCTTTTCTTTGCCGGCAATGTCTGCCAAGGGAACTAACACAAACTTTCTATGCTGCATTTCCAGATGTGGCACTTGCAAACTTTCTGTAGCAATAACCTCATCTTCCATCAACAAAATATCCAAATCTACGGTTCGGTTATTATAACCGCCGGAGCTATTTCTGGTTCTCCCAAGTTTAGTTTCAATTTCCAATAATTTCTGAAGCACTTTTCTTGGTGAAAATCTGCTATTTATAGCAATACACATATTCAAAAAAGATTCACCTTCAAAACCCCAGGCAGGAGTTTCATATATGGGAGAAAGCTTTTGAACATCGCCAATTTCAAGATAGATCATATCTACCGCTGCTTGCAACAATTGCAGCCGATCTCCTTGGTTGCTACCTAAGGCGATATAAAATGTTTTTGGGAATCTCAAAGTGTAATAGAAAATTTAAGAAGGCACGATTTATTCAGATAACAAATTAAGTAAAACAAACTTACATAAACTCGGTTTTTCAAGCAGAGTTATCAAAGATTTTAAGAGCCCAAATTTAAATTTCTTATCCCCTCATACACAACTATGCTCACCGCATTTGCCAGATTTAAGCTTCGAATATGTTCGCTATAAATCGGGATCTTATATACACTTTCAGCATTATTCTCTATTATTTCTGAAGACAAACCAACAGATTCTTTTCCGAAAACTAAAAACATATCATCTGTAAATGGAATATCCCAAAAATCTTTCTTCCCATGACTGGAGAAAAACACCATTTTTTGATCTTTATTCAGCTCGAAAAATTCTTCAACACTTTCATAGATCTTTAAAGAAATATGCTGCCAGTAATCCAATCCGGCTCGCTTTACTCTTTTATCACTTAATTCAAAACCAAAGGGTTTCACCAAGTGCAAGGTAGATCCAGAAGCTAAGCTAAGTCTTCCAATATTCCCAGTGTTCATTGGGATCTCCGGTTCTATAAGCACAATATGATAACCCATTTTATAACTGCTTTTATTAGTAAAACATCAAGATCTGCAAATATCTTTAAATCTTGAAAGGTTCACAAGATAGTTTAGCTGAAGATTTATATTATTATAAACTTCAGTAATGCGCTTATAATTTTCACAACAAATTAAGTAAAAGGAATTTACAGACCAGTAACTTTGCAAATTGGCTTGGAGATTGTTATAACTGCTTTTAGAAGTGTTTAACATTCCAAGACCTCTATTTTATTAAAACAACTATTGTATGAAAAAAGCATTTAAAATTATTGGATTTATCCTTTTGGCGCTTATAGTTCTATTGGTAACTGCTCCTTTTATTTTTGAAGCCCAGCTAAAAGATATGGTTAAAGAAACCATTAATAAGAACGTAAATGCAAAAGTTGAATTTAGTGATCTTGATCTAACTCTTTTTCGAAGCTTTCCACAAGCAACATTAGTTCTTAGTGATATCAGCATAATTAATAAAGCTCCTTTTGAAGGAGATACCTTGGCAACTAGTGAGGAATTACTTTTAGAAATGTCTATAAAGGAACTTTTTAAAGGAAGTGATCAACCAAAAAAAATAGACGAACTTCTTTTGAACAATGCCTATGTAAACATCATGGTAGATTCTTTAGGTAATAACAATTATGATATTGCAATTATAGATTCTACTTCAACAGATTCTGATAGCTTATCCAGCCCTTTTCAATTAGACCTAAAGCATTACGAGATCAACAGATCTAAGATCAAGTATGTAGACATGAAAAATAAAATGTCTTTAGTCCTTGAAAATTTAGATCATGAAGGAACCGGGGATTTTTCTTTGGCACAATCTCAATTAGACACCAAAACCAACTCTTTGATCACTCTAGATTATGGAGGAACCAATTATTTAAATAAAAATAAACTTGCATTAGATGCGGTGATCCAGATGGATCTTGATAATTTAAAATATACCTTTTTAGAAAATCAAGCTACCTTAAATCAATTACCTCTAACATTTAATGGATATGTACAAATTAATGAAGATAACAACGAAATAGATCTTTCCTTTAAAACACCTTCTTCGTCCTTTAAAAACTTCTTAGCGGTAATTCCTGCTATCTACGCAAAAAATATTGAGAATGTAGAAACTAATGGAGATTTTGTTGTGAGCGGAATGATAAAAGGAATTGTAGACGATACCTATATTCCAAAAATGGATATTAAAATTAGTTCTAGCAATGCCTCTTTTAAATATCCCGACCTTCCAAAAAGTGTGGAGGATATCAATATAGATCTGGCAATAATGAATGAGACCGGACTTTTAGATGATACCTATTTAGATATTAATCAAATGAGCTTCCGAATAGATGAAGATCGTTTCAGCGGAAATGGAAATATTAAAAACCTCACCGGAAATATGTTGGTAGCTATGGAGGTTAAGGGAACTATCAATTTAGCAAATCTTGAAAAAGCTTATCCGCTAGAATTACAACAAGACCTCAACGGTATTTTAACTGCAGATCTAAAAACTTCTTTCGATATGAATTCCATAGAAAAAGAACAATATCAAAATGTGAATAGTAGCGGTATTGCAAGCATAAAAAATTTCGCTTATAAAACTCCTGAAATTCCTAATGAAGTTAAGATAAGCAGTGCTAATCTTAAATTTAATCAAGGAAATGTTCAAGTGCCGGAATTGCTAATGACTACCGGGCAAACCGACATAAACGCTTCAGGTTCTATTCAGAATTTAATGGGATATCTTTTTACAGATCAGCAATTAAAAGGAGATTTTAAAGTAAAATCTAACACTTTTGCAGTGAGCGATTTTATGATCGCTGAAACTAAAGATGTAACTAAGACCGATGAAGATGGTGTTCCGTTAGAAAAAACCAAAACGGTAGTTACAGGGAAAGAAGCGATTAAAATTCCTTCGTTTTTAGATGCTACTCTTAATTTCACCGCAAATCGAGTTTTATATGATAACCTAGAACTTAAAAATGCAACAGGAGTTTTAGTGATTAGAGATGAAACTGCTACGCTTCAAAATGTGAGCACCAATATTTTTGATGGTTCTATAGCTATCAACGGAAACATATCTACCAAGAATAAAGTTCCAACTTTTTCTATGGATATGGGATTAAATGCTTTGGACATCTCTAAATCATTTGACGGATTAGAACTTTTACAAGGTTTAGCTCCAATTGCAAAAGCTTTAGAAGGAAAGCTTCAAACCCAACTGAATCTTTCCGGGAATTTGAATGACGATTTTACGCCACAGCTTTCTAGTCTTGCGGGACAAGCATTGGCTCAGATCTTAACTGCAGAGGTAAATCCGGAAAAATTTGCATTGCTTTCCAAACTGGATGAGAAATTAGGTTTTATAGACTTTAATGATATTAATCTAGATAACCTAAAAGGGAAACTAACATTTAATGATGGTAATGTAACCGTTGCTCCATTCGATTTTAATGTGAAAGGAATTAAAGTAACAGTTGCCGGAACTCACAGTTTCGACAATATTATGAATTACAAGTTAAGCTTAGATGTGCCTGCAAAAATGCTTGGAAGTCAAATCGGAAATACGTTGGCTAAACTTAGTGCTCAAGACCTTCAAAACATGATGGTAGCAGTGCCAATTGGCTTAACTGGTACGTTTCAAAGTCCGCAAATACAGTTAAATATGCAACAAGCTGTGGGGCAACTTACCCAACAAATCGTAGCACAACAAAAAAAGGAACTTACCAGTAAAGGAATAGATGCTTTAGGGAATATCTTAACCGGAAATAAGTCGAAACCAGCTACTACAACCACTACAGATAGCACTGGAACCGCGCCAGCTGTAACTAAAAAGGATTCGGTAAAAGCTACTCAAGAAACCCAAATAAAAAATACCGCTAGGGATATTTTAGGAGGAATCTTAAAGAACAAAACTCAGAAGAAAGACACCACTACAAAGGTGAACTAAAAATATCTGTTGAATGTCAGGCTGAGCTTGTCGAAGACTGGCTGCAAATCAAACCAAACTTCGACAGGTTCAGTTGGACATATACTACTAAAAATTAAAAAATATTGTCAGGCTGAGCTTGTCGAAGTCTTAAATTCTAAAATATAGAAAGTTCAACTACAAAACCTTCATGGCTGCGCACATTGAAAACAGTTCCATCTTCGAACAACCAATACTGCCCTTTAATTCCTTTTAGTACACCATCATAAAATGGTGCCTTCGATAAATTAAGGCTTTTAACCTTTTTAGGATATTGAAGCACCGGGAAATGAATTTCGGTTTCCTCATTATCAGCTAAAAAGTACTGCATAGCTTCTTCCGGAATGTATTGCCTCAGCTTTTCTCGCTCTTCCTTAAGATCAAGATCTTTCACATCGTTGGTAAGCATTTTGCGCCAATTAGTTTTATCTGCTACATGCGACTTTAAAGCAACTTCAGTAATACCTGCCAAATATCTATTGGGAACTTCCACTATCTCTATGGCTTCATGCGCTCCTTGATCTATCCATCTAGTTGGAACTTGAGTTTTTCTAGTTACTCCCACTTTCACATTACTAGAATTGGCCAAGTAAACAATATGTGGTTTTAATTGAACCTTTTTTTCATATTCCAGATCGCGATCTTCTTCATCTAAATGCGCTTTACTCAATTCCGGATTCATGATCCAATCTCCAGCCTGTGGAATAGACACGTAACAATCATAACAAAACCCTTGTGCAAAGATCTTCTTTTCCAAACCGCAGTTCATACATTGGTATCTCAAGAAATTAATGCTGATACGTTTATTAAGAATTTGATTAACATGAAGAAAATCAGATTCAAATAACAAATAATATTCTACTTGTTTTTGTAGCTCTGTTCTCATTTTTGTTAGGACCCCTTCGTATCTCATGCTATTTTGTTTGTATTTATTTTGAATGCTATTTGTAAGCTTCCGGATTAGTTTTAATTTTAGCCGATATAATGTATATTACCAAGCGTTTTATAACAAGGTTTAAAGATAAAAAGAATAATGCCAATTCCACTAGTAAACTCTATCGCCTCTTGGTTTTTAAAGAAGCGCATCCATCAAATGGAATTGTTTATGAAGTATCCTAATGAAGTTCAGTTAGAACTCTTAAGATCTCTCATAAGCACGGCGAAGCATACTGAAATTGGCAAGAAATATCATTTTTCTGAAATCACCAATTATCGGCAATTTGCAGAACAAGTTCCCATTCACAGTTATGAAGAATTTGAAGGAGATATAGAGCGAAGCCGAAACGGGGTAAATAACATTTTCTGGCCTACACCTATAAAATGGTTCGCGAAATCTAGCGGAACCACTAGCGCAAAAAGCAAGTTTATTCCGGTTAGCGATAATTCTCTAGAAGATTGCCATTATGCAGCAGGGAAAGATCTTCTTTGCATGTATCTTAATAACAATCCACAATCCCAATTCTTTACTGGAAAGAGCTTAAGACTTGGTGGAAGTAAAGAAATTTACAGGAACAATGGCACGTCTTATGGCGATCTATCAGCAATTCTTATAGATAACATGCCGTTTTGGGCGGAATTTAGCAGCACCCCCAGTAGCGAGGTTTCCCTAATGAACGATTGGGAAATTAAAATGCAAGCTATTGTAAACGAAACTATAAAAGAAAAAGTAACCAGTTTGGCAGGAGTTCCTTCTTGGATGTTGGTGTTACTTAATAATGTAATGGAAACCAGCCAGAAAGCGAATCTTTTTGAAGTTTGGCCTAGCTTGGAAGTATATTTTCATGGAGGCGTAAATTTTGATCCTTACGCACCACAATATCAAAAATTATTGCCGAAGGATTCCTTCAGATATTACGAGATCTATAATGCTTCTGAAGGCTTTTTTGCTTGTCAGGATAGAAATAATTCCAGCGAATTATTATTGATGTTAGACTACGGAATTTTTTACGAATTTATTCCGATGGATGCCTACGGTACTCCGGAAGAAAAAATTATTCCGTTAAGCGAAGTTTTAACCAATGTTAACTACGCGGTTGTAATTAGCACAAATGCAGGTTTATGGCGCTATAAAATTGGAGATACTGTTAGATTCACCTCTACAAGCCCATATAGATTAAAAGTTTCTGGTAGAACCAAGCATCACATCAATGTTTTTGGGGAAGAACTTATTATTGAAAATACTGACAATGCTCTGAAAAAAGCTTCTCAGATCACGGGTTGTGAGATCATAGATTACACCGCTGCGCCAATATTTATGGACGGTAAGGAAAAAGGAGCTCACGAGTGGATTATCGAATTTAAAACGCCACCTGCAAATCTAGATTCATTTGTAATGGAATTAGATCTCGCCTTGCAGCAGCTCAATAGCGATTATGAAGCTAAACGTTATAACAACATGACCTTGAATATGCCAACTGTGCATTCTGCTAGGGAAAAACTTTTTTATGACTGGCTTAAGAAGCATGACAAACTAGGCGGTCAGCATAAAATTCCGCGGCTTTCCAACAAACGTTGCTATGTAGAAGAGTTAATAGAAATGATGTAACATTATAAACAAAAAAATCCTTCAGCAAAAACTGAAGGATTTTTTTCTATTTATATTAAACTTATTTCTTGTTGTTATACCCAAACCTCTTTAATTGTTGAGCACTGTTTCTCCAATTCTTATTCACTTTTACATAAAGTTCTAAATGCACCTGTTTTCCGAAGAATTTTTCCAGATCCTTGCGAGCTTCTACCCCTACTCTTTTTAGCGCAGTTCCTTTATGCCCAATAATAATTCCTTTTTGCGTTTCACGCTCAACCATGATTATGCTTCGCATCCTTATTATCTCCTCGTCTTCAAAAAATTCTTCTGTATCTATCTCTACAGAATATGGGATCTCCTTTTTATAGTGTAACAAAATCTTCTCGCGAATAATTTCATTTACAAAGAAACGTTCCGGCTTGTCTGTTAAAGTATCTTTAGGATAGAAAGGTGGCGATTCCGGTAATAATTCTACTACACGATTAAAAACTTGTGCAACATTAAATCCTTGCAAGGCTGAGATTGGATAGATCTCTGCGTTTGGAACTTTTGCGGTCCAATGTGCAACTTGCTCTTCTAACTGACCTTGATTAGAAATGTCAATTTTATTCAACAGTAACAACACAGGAATCGTTGCATTGGTAATCTTCTTAAAAAATGCTTCGTCTTTTAATTCCTGCTCTCCAATTTCCACCATGTAGATTAGAATATCTGCATCTTCAAAGGCAGATTTCACAAAATCCATCATAGATTGTTGAAGATCGTAAGCTGGCTTTATAATTCCGGGAGTGTCACTAAGGATCGCCTGAAAATCTTCACCATTAACAATTCCCAGAATACGGTGTCTGGTAGTTTGCGCTTTGGAGGTGATAATAGATAATTTTTCACCTACAAAAGCATTCATTAAGGTGGATTTACCAACGTTTGGATTTCCAATGATATTTACAAAACCGGCTTTATGTGCCATAAGAAAGAATTTTTGCAAAGATATTTCATTTAACAAGTCATTCCTAACTTTTAAAGATGAAAACTCAGCATTTGGACCGCTATACAAGTTCGATTAAATTTAAAATCGATATTTTTGCCGGCTATTAGACGCTTTAAGGCTAAGTTTTTAATTTTGAAGCGATTAGCATCTTAAGCACAAGATCAAAAATGAAATATTTCTTCGGAATTATTTCTTCATAGTTTTCAGACTCAATTAATGACAAGAATTTTCAATCTTTTCGATTTCAAACAAAAAGTAAATTACCGGACCGAAGTTTTGGCAGGATTAACTGTTGCCATGACCATGATCCCGGAATCATTATCCTTCGCAATATTAGCAGGATTCCCGCCATTAATGGGGTTGTATGCTGCTTTTATCGCAGGTTTGGTTACTTCAATCTTTGGTGGTAGACCGGGAATGATCTCTGGTGGTGCCGGTGCAACTGTAATTGTATTAATTGCTCTAATGAAATCTGATGGATTGGAATACGTATTTGCTGCCGTAGCGCTGGCAGGAGTTTTTCAAATATTAGTAGGAGTTTTTAAGCTTGGAAAATTTATACGGCTGGTTCCGCATCCCGTAATGTTTGGATTTGTGAACGGATTAGCAATAATCATCTTTATGTCTCAATTAGAGCAATTCAAAACTATAATTAATGGAGATATAGTTTGGCTAACAGGGAATCCTTTATATATCATGTTGGGGCTTGTTGCCATAACCATTGCCATAGTGGTTCTTTTACCGAAAATAACCAAAGTAGTACCTTCTTCTCTAGTTGCAATAATTGTAGTTTTTGTATTGGTTTACTTCTTAGGAATAGAGACAAAAACAGTTAAAGATATTGCTTCGGTTAGCGGTGGATTTCCTCCGTTCCATATTCCTAATATTCCAATTAATTGGGAAACATTAAAATTGATTGCTCCCTACTCCATGATCATGGCAGCAGTTGGTTTAACTGAAGGTTTACTTACTTTAAATCTTGTAGATGAAATTACAGGAACCAAAGGAAATGGAAATAGAGAATGCATAGCGCAAGGTGGATCTAATATATTAAACGGTTTTTTCTTCGGAATGGGTGGATGCCCAATGATCGCTCAAACTTTGGTTAATCTTTCTGCTGGATCAAGAGCTCGACTCTCTGGAATTATAGCTTCACTGACTATTCTTGCAATTATCTTATTTGGCGCTCCAATAATCGAACAATTACCAATGGCTGCACTCGTAGGGGTTATGATCATGGTTGCAATTGGGACATTTGAATGGGCTAGTTTTAAAATTATTAATAGAGTGCCCAAGAAAGATATTTTCCTTGTTATAGTTGTTGCCGCAATCACTGTTATCCTACATAATTTGGCTTTGGCCGTTCTAGTTGGAGTAATACTTTCAGCCCTGTTTTTTGCATGGGAAAGTGCCAAAAGAATTAGAGCCAGAAAACATATAGATGAGAATGGTGTAAAACATTATGAGATATATGGTCCTTTATTTTTTGCTTCTACAACTGCATTCATTGAAAAATTTGAAGTGGCAAGTGACCCAAATGAAGTAATAATCGACTTTAAAGAGAGTCGAGTTTCTGATATGTCTGCTATTGAAGCTTTAAATGTAGTTACAAAACGCTACCACAACGTTGGTAAAAAGGTGCATTTAAGACACTTAAGCGAAGATTGCAGAAGATTATTAGATAATGCCAATGAAATTATTGATGTAAATATTCTAGAAGATCCAACCTATAAAGTGGCGGTAGATAAACACTAAAAAAAAGCGGGCTTATCAAAATTTAATAGGCCCGCTTTTTCTTAAAACTGGGAACTAATTAGTTCACTTCTTGTGGTGCAATAAAGGCTTTTATGGCCGCATTTGGCTCGATAATATTGTAGCCGTTCCAAAATTCTGCATTGTATTTTTTAAAAGTTTGATATTCAAAATCTTCAGATTTACTTTCGAAAGCTTTAAAATCTTTAGCCTCCATTTTGGCATTTTCGAAAACTACCAATTGCAGTTTATTAAACTGATTCACTTTTATCTTAATATCCAGATCCAGTTCATTTTGCTTTCTTTTCCCCGCAACAAATTTGTTCTTCTCGATAATGGTTAATGGTCTTTCTACTCCAAAACGCTCGCCTTTTTCAATTTCTATATATTTTGGATTAAATTTTCCGAGTTCATCTTTTCCGAAGATCATTTTACCTTTATAAACATGGCTTGCCGTAGAAATTCCTAGAAGTTTGAAGCTTTTTAGATCTTTTACATTTTCAAAATCTATTCTATACACTCCAAAATTCTCGGTGCTCACATATAATTTACCTTTAAAATCGGCGCCTCGTTTTGGTTCAAACTCTATTACATAGGCAATATCATTTTCAATTTGAACATAGCCCTTAATCTCGAAATTATATTTTCTAGACTTCTCAAAAACATCGAAGGTGTTGCCTTCTTTCCAGAACATTGCACTCAACATTCCTTTGATATCGGTTACCGTGTTTTGCTTTAAATATCTCAGTTTAGTTTCCTTTGCTTTTGCCAATTCCTCTGCGGTAGGTTCTGGTTTCACTACTTCTGCTTCAGAATTCTTAAATTCATCTTGAAATTCATCTGAATCTACTTTTACTCCCAACCAACCAGATTTTACTTTTAGATAAGAGTTTTTCTTAAAATTCCGCTGAAATATATCCTGAATTTTATCAGATAATTCAGTTAAAGATTCTCTACTCTGCGGATTTTCAAGGTTTGCAGCTTTAAGTACTTTAATTTTCTGTTCCTCATAATTGCCGTAAAGATCACCTAGAACTTCCCTATAAGAATCACTCTTTTTAGGGATGCTGTTGGAAATACTATCCAATAACGCTTGATTAATTTCAGCAATGGTACTTTCATCTATATCCATATCGAACTGTCGCACATAATTCACATCAGATTCCCGAAAGAAAAAACGTTTCTGGGTATAATCGAAATTGTAATTAGCTTCAATTTTTTCATTCACCCTCGCGATGATCTCTTCGCCACTTAATTTCTTATTAGAAAGGAAAACATCACTTAACTGAATACTTTGTGACTTCAGATAAATTATTTGATTGTTCACCTTAGAAACTTTTAACTCTATTGGCTCATATCCTAAAGAAGCTATTTTTATAAGTGCCTCGGGATCTAGATTTGCCTGAATATTAAATCTTCCTTCTTCATTAGTCACCACCCCTCGATTGCTTGCATAAATGATGGTTGCAAAGGGAACAGGCTGCTTGCTCCCAACATCTAGGATCTGACCTGAGATTTCTTGTGCGTTTGCGAATTGAATGAAGGAAAAGAAAATGAAAATAGAACCTAATACTAGAGATCTCATAA
Source organism: uncultured Antarcticibacterium sp. (assembly GCA_964636585.1). Lineage (GTDB taxonomy): Bacteria > Bacteroidota > Bacteroidia > Flavobacteriales > Flavobacteriaceae > Gillisia. Next base: position 5,783 of record CAZWSP010000058.1, on the reverse strand, counting down.
TTATTGTTTCTAATAATACGAGCCAGAACACTTATTGTTACACTTAAAACTGGATTATTTCTTCTGAATTAATTCTGATTTCAACAATTCAACAAAATAATGGATGATTATGATAAAGTTAATAAGTAACTAATTTTATCTTCTTAAATTTATAGATTAAATATTAAACCCTAAAAAATGCCTATAAGCGTTAAAGGAGATAAAGAGCTTGGAAGTACACTCTCCATAGAAAATAAGTGCCTTCGGATCAATCTTAATGAAAACATTTACGGAACATTTGCCGAGATTGGTGCCGGACAAGAGACCGTTCGAAACTTTTTTAGAGTTGGAGATGCTTCTTGTACCATCGCCAAAACTATTAGCGCTTATGATAAGGACTTTAGCGATGCTATATATGGAATTGAAGATGACCGCAGATATGTAACCGAAAGCCGACTTAAAAGCATCCTTACATACGAAACAGGCCTGATGGAAAGTAGGATCTCGCGAGAGAAACATCCAGATAAACTTTTCTTTAGTTATGCCAATACGGTAACTACCATAGATTTCGCAAAGAAATACAAAGGTCACGGTTGGATGGGAATTAGATTTCAGAGTCAACCAGATGAAGAATATAGCGAGATCATCTTACATGTTCAGTTTCATGAAACCTTAGCTGTGCTTCAGCAAATCACCATTGGAACCATGGGAGTTAATCTTATTCATGGAGCTTATTATCTTCATGACGATCCTAAAAACCTGTTGGAACATCTTTATGATTCTTTAGATAAAGATCAGATTGAAATAGATACCATCAACTTTACAGGACCAGTTTTCAAAAATGTAGATAATAGATTGATGAGTTTACAGTTGGTGAAAAACGGGATGACAGATGCTGTGATGTTTGCGCCAGACGGACACAATGTATTGCCAGCAAATATGCTTTACAAACGCAATATTTTAACCTTAAGAGGTAGTTTTAGACCTGTTACTAAGGTAAACATGAGTATGTATCAAAAGTCCTTAAATCTGTTCCTAAACGAACGAAAAGTAGATAAGGATAAAGTGATGGTTATCTTTGAAATGACGCTTTCTAACTTAAGAGCTGAAGGAGAAATTGATGAAAAAGATTTTATGGATCGCGCAAAACTGCTTTGTTCGTTGGGACAAACAGTGATGATCTCTAACTTCCAAGAATATTATAAAGTAGTAGAATATTTTGCCCAGCATACATCAGAGCGTATGGGATTAACTATGGGTGTAAATACCTTTATAGATATCTTCGACGAGAAATATTATCGCCATTTAAGCGGTGGAATATTAGAAGCTTTCGGGAAACTTTTCTTTAAAGATCTAAAGGTTTACTTGTATCCACTTAAAGATCCAGAGACCGGAGAAATTATTACCAGTGAAAATTTAAAAGTGCATCCACGAATGAAGGAACTTTATCAGTTTTTCAAGGATAACGGAAGAGTGGTAGATATTACAGATTACGATCCTTCTGTCTTAGACATAAACTCCAGAGAAGTACATCAGCAAATAATAGATGGTAAATCCGGCTGGGAGGAAATGTTGCCGGAAAATACCACTAAACTTATTAAAGAGGAAAACTTGTTTAGAAGTTAAACTTCTTCTTATTCCATATTATTCTTTTCTATTATTGTTCCCGGCATAAACCCGAAATGCTTTTTAAAGGAAGAGAAAAAGATATCTTTATTCTGAAAGCCAGCTTGTCTGGCTACTTCAGATAGATCAGATTCTCCTGCGTTTATGAGCTTTCTAGCGTAATTAAGCTTGGTTTTAATTATAAAATCAAGCGGCGTTAATCCAATTAACCGCTTCAATCTCAAGTAAAGCGCATTGCTGGAAACACCCACCGCATCACTTAGATCTTCTACGGTAAAGGCACTATTCTGAATATTTTTTAGAACCAATTTTTCCAGGTTATCGATAAATTTATCCTCTAAGCCACCAGATAAAAGCTCGCTATTTCTAGTGCTTAAATTGGTATTTACAAAAGGTAACGAAACAGATAAATCAAGTCGTTCTGCCATTTTTTGAAGCAACAGGTCCAGATTCACCGGTTTTTCTACAATGCTTAATGCGCCTCTATTAATTTCTTCTGAAATTTGAAGTTGCTCTTTCTGAGCAGTCATTAAATAAATTTGAGTTTTAGCTAAATCCTCGTTGTCTCTTACCGCAGCATACAAACTTAATCCATCCATTCCCGGCATATCATAATCGGCGAGAATTGCATTTGGAATTATTCTACTTGCCATCTCATAAGCTTCTAACCCATTTTTAGCTTCAAAAACTTCACCCAATTTCTTGAAAGATTGCACAAATACTCTTCTTAGTTCATCATTATCTTCAGCAATAAGAATTCGTATTTCTTCTGAAGTGCTTTCCGCAGGAATACTTGCTTTTAAAGGAAGCGGCTGAATAAATTCAGATGTTACAAGTAATTTTTCTTCCGGAGTTCTAACTACTTTTAAAAGCGGTTTTGCCAAAGGTACTTTTGGAACCAATTCTTCTACATCCAGTTTTTTGTCTTCAGCTTCATTTTCTTTAAGATGATTTTTAAGCACCAAAGTAAATGTGGTTCCTTGATTTTTACTGCTTTCAAAAACAATGGTACCACCAAGCTTATCTATAAAATCTTTTACATACAACAGATCAATTTGTTCTGAATGTTGGTTTGCAGAACCACTTCTAAAGCTCTTATAGTACTCTTTAATTATTTTCTGATCCTCCATAGGAAGGCCTAAACCATTATCTGCGATCTGGATCTTGAGATCTCCTTTGTTAGTTCCCACCAAATTAATAATGATCTTACCATCTTCAAAAGAGTATTTAATCGCATTCGAGATCAGGTTGAAAAAGATCTTATTTAGATACTCGGCATCATAATAAAAGAATTCTTTACTCCACTGATTATTTACAATAAGCTCCAAATTCTTCTGAAGCAATAAAGGAGAAAAATCCTTTTTGAGCTCTTCAAAGTAAGTTGCTAGTGAGATAGGACTTATACTAGGTTTTAAGTTCTTTTTAGAAAATTTATTGGCTTTAAAGTTTAAGATTGGCTCGAGGATCACGCGTAATCTATCTATATTATTTTTAAGTCGATGCTTATTTTTAGTTCCTTCATCTTCAGCAATATTGCTTAGAGAAGTGATTAAAATATTAAGTGGAGTTCCTATTTCCTGACTCAGATTACTATAAAACTGAGTGCTTGCTTTTTTGGTTTGGCGTTTTCTGTAAATACTGAAAAAGTAAAGTGGTATTGCAATAAACAAAGCTAACAGCAAACCATAAACTAAGTATGCACCTGTACTGCTCCACCAAGGCGCCTTGATGTTAAGATCTATCACCTTTACAGGACTCCATTTTCCATAGGCCTTTTTAGCTCGTACCATGAATTTATAATCTCCAGGCGCTAGGTTGGCATAATTCGCTTCCATTTGCGAGCTAGGTTCTGTCCAATTATCATCCAGACCTTCTAATTTCCAAGAATAGGATAATTTAGCATCGTTCCCCGGAAGCATTCCATAAAATTTTACATTAATGGAATTCTCATCACTCTCTAGTTCAAGTTGCTTTTTTGTATTTACCGCATTTACAATTGCAGTTGTATTTCTTTCTTTAGAAAGAATATCTATAGAACCAAATAAAATGTTTGGTGTGGTTTCTTTTTTGCTTTTTAGTTTCCCTGGATTAAAAACACTCACCCCTTTTAAAGTTCCAAAGGCTTATTTGTTATCGAACTGCGCAAAACTACCTCTTGTAAAAACAGCACTTAATAAGCCATCATCTTTATCGAATACTCTGATATTTGGTTCGTCTTCAATTTTAAAATTCACTAGGCCTTTAGAGGTTCCCGCCCAAATTTCATTTCTGCCATAAACTATTAACCCTTGAATTCTGTTAGAAGGCAATCCTTCTTTTTCCCCGATTACTTTAATATCGCTATTCTCAGGATTGTATAGCACAATTCCAGCGCCTTCTGTGGCAAAAACTATTTCCCCTGCCAAGGTCTCGCTAATGGCGGTTATATTAAAATAGGGCAGGTTCTTATTGTTAGGTGCAAGCTTAGAAATAGATTGAAAAACCGCATCTCCAGATTGAATATTAAAAACACCGTTTTTCCCGGCGGCAATAATTTCTCCTGTAGATAATTGCATCATCGCGCTAATTCCTCTTAGCGTATAACTTTTAATTTCGCCATTTGCTTTTATCTGGGTAAGATTACCATCTTCTCCCCCAGCCCAAATATTCTTATTGGTATCTACTAATAAGGCATTTACTTTTTGAAGTCCGGTTTTATTGGAAGCATCTGTAGAATATTGCGCTCTTAAAAATGTGTTGATGTTTATTTTGTAGATGCCATCATTAAAAGTAGCGATCCACATATGTTCTCCATCCTTTTGAAGATCTCGAATAATGTCTGGAACCTTACTTGAATATTTGTACGAAAGATTTTTAACGTGTTGCCAAGAATCATTCTTTTTATTCCATACACTTAACCCTAATCGCGTTCCAAACCAGATATTTCCATTACCGTCCACTTCTATTGCGGTAGTGAAATTATCTGCTAAACTGCTGTATTTCTTAGGATCATGCCTTAAAAACTCAAAGTTATTTTGCCTCAGATTTATCGAATTTATCTGGCCAGTTTCCGTAGAAACCCATAAAGTATTGTATTTATCTAGGAACAAGCCGTTCAAACTATTGTCAGATAAGGAAAGGGAGTTATTTTCTTCCTGATGATAATGTGATGCGAGTTTTAAATTCTTGTTCAAAATCAATAATCCATCCCCATTAGAAGCTATATAAATATTCCCAGAACTGTCCATAGAAAGATCGGAAATAGGAAGATTAACAGCAGAATATGGAAGACTTCCAACTTTTTGGGTGTTTGTGAAATCTACATCGGTCTTATACAAACCCTTTTCATGTGTACCAATTAAATAATAATCTCCGGTATACAAAATGCTTTCTACACTAAAATCTTGATAATCTAATAAGGGGATCTTTTTGTACTGCCCACTGTGTTTGTTCAAGCTGAATAAACCTTTGGAAGTTCCAAAAACGATTGATTGATCTATAGAGATTATTTTATTTACAGTTTGTTTTGAAGGAAATGAAGAAACAAGAACTAACTGATTTTTGGTAATGTTCCAGATGCCGCTATTAGATCCAATCCATATTTTACCGGCACTATCCTCTGTCATCTTCTGGACATTTGCTTTGGTATTGGTTCTTTCTGAAGGGACTTCTACAAAAAGATCGGTTTTTGGAAGGTATTTGTAAACCCCATTTTCGGTACCTACCCAAATCTTGCTTTTAGAATCTATAAACAGCGTATTTATTTCACCAGCATCAGATGGTAAACCCTCAAATTGTGTGTAAAATGCTGAAAAAAATGCGTTATAACGTTGCACGTGAAAATCTGAAGCGATCCAAAGATTGCCTAAACTGTCTTGCTGAATTTCATTGATCTTGTCGAAACTACCATTTACCTCAGATAGTTTTTCTATTACCGGTACTTCTTGTGCGATGCATTCGCTTAAATTAAACCCCGAAACGAGCAGTGCAGTTGCAAGAAATATCTTCAATTTAAAATGCCCCAAATCTTAAATATTTAATATTGTTACAGGAATCAATTTAGCCATAACAACACATATAAATAACTGTTTAGAAGATAATTAAAAGTGATTTATCAAGAGGTTATTAACCGATTGAACCTAATGCATTTGACTAGAATCGGAACAAAAAAAACCACCAAATGTTGGCGGTAATTTTAT
>CAZWSP010000057.1:0-19417 GCA_964636585.1 uncultured Antarcticibacterium sp. | reverse complement strand
TTTCAAACTTTTCTTGCTCAGAATGTGGAGAATTGCTCCAACATTCCTGAACTAAATTCCATTTATTAAGAATATTATGCGGTAAAACATTAGTGTAGGCTTCTATATATCCTCCAAGTCTTGCACGCTCAACGTTTATACAACTAACTTCATTTGCCATAGTTGCCCGCATAATTGCCCTAACATAATCTTGTCTTCCATTAAAATTGAAAACTCGTTCAATTCCCTTTTCTATAATAAATCTTTTTAGCGATAAATAAACCAAAAGCGCATTAAAAGCCAATTCTTGTACAAAATTTTGATTTACATTTATTAGATCTCGATCCCTAGTTCTTGAAATATATGTAGATAAAGTAGCTGCTCCTATTTCAAAATCTTCATATTTTAAATTAAAGTTGATGTCAGTATTTCTTTTAAAAAATTCAATTGCTGTTCTTCTGTCTTCAGCAAGTATAAGATCTGAAATCTTTATATTTATGAAATTACCTTCAATTAAATTCAGGGTGTTCTCTACTCCTTTTTTACAACGATAACAAATTTCCGGCTGTTTTTGAAGATTAAAATAACAAACATCAAAAGTGTTAGAGCAGCTTAGATAATATATAGTTGCCTTTGGATTCTCGTTTATTTGCTGCTGTAAAACATCAGGCATTATACCGCGAGAGTAACTATCTATACTGTAAACAGAAGCTATTAAAAGATTCATAATCTCTATAAATTTTGATTATGAACCATTTCTTGAAATTTTTCAGAATGTTTGATCAATGAATCAAAATTCCCAATGGCGCCTATTGTCCCGTTTTGCATGAGTATAATTCTATCTGCATTTTTAATAGTTGCAAGCCTGTGTGCGATAATGATAATAGTATATTGACCCTTTAAGTCATTGATATTCGTTTGAATTTCATTTTCAGTCTCGCTATCTAAGGACGATGTTGCCTCATCTAATAATAAAAAATCTACTTCTTTAAATAGTTCTCTCGCTATGGATAGGCGTTGTCTTTGTCCCCCACTAATATTAATACCATTGGTGCCTATAATAGTATCCTCTTTTTCAGGCAATGAATTTATGAATTTTGATATAGCAGATTTTTCTATTGCTCTATTAAATTTATCAATATTTTCAGAAGTTTTTGGTGCCCAAAAACTGATGTTGTTATAAATAGTATCATTAAAAATAGTAGCATCCTGAACAATGTATCCAAGATATTTTTTGAAGCTCAACAAGTTAATCTTTTCAACTGAAATATTATCTATTAAATAACTTCCAGTAGTAGGCTTTAAAAGGCCAGAAATGATATTCATTAAAGTCGATTTCCCTGAACCGCTTTCACCTATAATGGCTATGGTTTCATTTCTATTTATTGTAAGATCTATATTATTTAAAATCCTGTAGCCATTTTTAAAATCGAAACTTAAATTTTCAATTTTAATAGCATCTTTAAAACCTTCAAATTGAACAGATCCTACGGTGTCTTGATTGTTCTGAAGAGTTTGAGTAAAATCCTTCATGTTCTCTAAACTACCTGATACTCCCAAAAAAGCGTTCCATTGTTCCTGCATGATCATGAAAAAACTTATTGACCTATATAAAAGCAATAGACTCAACATAATACTACCAATCACCTCTTCAAAAAAATAAACGTTCAATGCAATAGCAACAAAAATAACCAGTATCGAAATTGGTTCTCTAATCGAACCTAAAATAGCATCTACTAAACCTAACCTTTTTTGTATATGCTCTAATTCATAAATATTGTTCTTTAATTTACTGCCATATTTCTCATTTTGCCCTGTCGCCTTTAAATATTTAAATAAATGAACTTTCTGAATTAAAAGATTTTGAAAGATATGAGATTGATATGTATGTTTTTTGGAAAAATAGACGGTTCTTTTATAAAGAAATTTAAAAATAAGATTAGCTAGAAAACCACCAGAAATTACCAATACCGTAAATTTCCAATTAGACCCCAAGGCAAGAATTAAGTACACACCCACCAAAACCCCTAATTGAATAGATTTGAAATAGTAATTATAAGCAGAGTTTAACCTGTTAATCTCTCCTCCAAATGTGTTTTGAATTCTTCCTGTATCTGTGGTTATAAAGGACTCAAAATCAAATTTACTGAGAAGGTCGATATTCGATACTCTAATCTTTCGCATAAAGGTTTGCTGATAGATTACTCTTAGATAAGTTTCTACAAACTTTGCAATTCCTTTAAGAGAAAAGAACAGAAAAATCAATAGAAATATATTTTGCAAAGTGGGATCGATGTTCAGCGTATTTAATACTAGATCGCTAATAAAATCATCATTGCCATCGAGGTCTAAATTTTCTGCTTTATTAGAGATTAATTTAAGTAAGGGAATAAACAGCGCTAATCCTACCCCGTCCAATAAACCTACTAATAAACTTATCCCTAGTGCTATGAAGATTCTATGCCTAAGGTATCCGTAGAAATAAAAAAAATAATGGAAATAATTAATAAGTACCTTTTTTAAACTCATAGATCAAATTACTATTTCCAAAGTTACTAATATATCTACCTATTTAATTTTATAAAGACTGCAAATTATGATAATGTGGAATTGGCAAAAAACAATTCGGGCTTAATTTGAGATAGTTTTATAATCTCAGTAATTTTAATGTTTGGTGAGTAATTGTGATATTCCAAAATATTGGTAATAACTTCAAGGTCTTCAGTATAATCACAAGTTAACCTAAGGTCTTTATTATCTATTTGATGAGCAGGTAAAGCTATTTTAGTATAAGTCGGGTTAACATCTATTTGCTCTCTTAATGCTAAGGTTACATGCTCTAAGTAATCCTTACGCGTTGTTGCTATTTCCTTTAACGCCTTGGTGGTTACAAATTCGAATCCAGAACCTTTTATCCAACCATTCTCATAAATCCCGTCTAAATATTGATATTCTTCGAAAAATTCTGAATTCTCCAATAATGCTTTCACATCTACAAACGGATTATCTGCCGTTATTCTTATAATTTGTTCCACATTAAAAGCTTCGGCAGCACCTAAATATCGTTCTAACACATTATTTAAACTTCCTCTATAAACTAAAACATCTTTTAGGTAATGGAGATATTCAACCAATATATCATCTGAAGAATCAGAACTTGTAGCAATAATAATGGGCAAATTTAAAACTCTTAAATGCTCTATAACATAATAGATAAGCGGGTGTTTGCCTATCAATTTTAAACATTTTCCCGGCAATCTTTTACTGGACATTCTAGCTTGGATAATAATTGCCCTTTTCTCCATTACTTTGCCAAGTATAGTTTATATACATTTTCAAGAATTCCTTTACCTTCTAATACTGTTTCTACAAATTCTCTAAACACGCCGTAACCCCCAGAAGTCTTTAAAACTAAATGGGAGCGTTCTTTAACTTTTATATAGGCATCTGCCGGGCAAGCAAAAATTCCAACCTGATCTATTAGGTTATAATCATTCATATCATCACCTAAATAGGCAACATCAGATATATTTATATTGTGATTAGAGCAGTAGCTGCTTAAATATTCAAGTTTATTTAAAGTTCCCAGTCTAAAGTTGTCTACACCTAATTTGATCAATCTTTTCTGAACAATATTAGATTCTTCTCCAGAAACTATCAACAAGGGTATATTGGCTAATCTACAAAGACTTACCCCAAAACTATCCTTAGTGCTAAATTTCCTAAGCGCATCACCATTGGCATCATAATAAAAAGAGCCATCTGTCCATACTCCGTCAATATCGGAAACAATAAGTTTAATATTATCCATCATATCAATTGAATTCAATGTAAGATTGCATTCCCGAAAATTTATTACGATTTATTTTAATATCATTTAAATTGAATACTTCAGACAAAGCTTGAGTTTCTCCAGGAAATTTAGGATCATTTAATTCATCAAATCCTAAAATACTTCCTTTTGTTAGATGTGGTTTTATAAGCTTTAGACACTCCAAGGTGGGTTTATAAAGATCAAAGTCGAACCATGCAAAAGCAATAATGGTTTGTGGATTTGCTTCCAAATATTTCACCAATTCTTCTTCAGCATTTCCCTTAACAAGTATATTTTTTGAAATGTGTTCCAAAGGAGATTCTGCTTCGTGTGTTTCCAGTAGCTCTTTTAAGTAATGTTCATAATCTTTGGTTACATTGAAATTTCCCTCCGCAACAATGGCATCGTTTCCGTCCTTTTCATGAACTTTATTAAATCCGGAAAAAGTATCAAAACCAACGATTCTTCTATTATAATTAAAAGGTTCATAAATACCCCTTAAATTATTGAATGTGACAAGGTTTTGGCCCCATCTGCAACCAAATTCTATGATAATACCATGAACCAGTGAAACCTTTTTATAGATTTCATTGAAAAATAAAATTTTTGAAAGCTCTTGCCTTTTTAAAAAAAGTGCAGTATTACTTATAATTTCTTGTTCGGGCAGAGGGTTTTGTTTCTGAAGTTTTAAAAGGGCGGTTCTATTTTCAATTTCCTTGGCTGAAGCTAAGCTGGAAATTTTAATCTTATCTTTTTCTAATGATTCCATTTTGTAAATATAACTGAATGAAAACAAAAATTTAAAATATAAGTTTTAGAACTCTTCTAGAATCCTTGACCTATTCTGAAATTAAATCTGGATAGATCAACTCATCTTTTTCAATTTGAACAAGTGCTTTTTTGCCAATAATTTTTTCTTTATCCCTCCATTTAAATCCATCTCCCGGTGAAAGTAATTGCAAATCTGAATCTTTAATAGTTGATCCTTCAGCTATCGTTTTATTTACTGCTAAAGAACGTTCTAATTTAATTTTTGTAGCCTCTACTGAGGGATCCATAAACAAATCCTCTTCCCCAAAAGATAATTCCAACAATCTAATATCTCTAATCATTCTCCAGCAACCATCAACCCCCAAAGATCCAGCTTGATCTGTACCTTTCATTTTCCTATCTAAAGTAAGATGCTTTTCTATTATCCTTGCCCCCATTGCTACTGCAGCTACCGGAGTAGATATTCCAATGGTGTGATCTGAATAGCCAATGGTATATTGAGGAAAATGAGATTTTAAATAAGCTATAGAGCCTAAATTAACGTGATTTGGATTTGTAGGATATTCAGACACACAATGAAGAATTGAAATACTGTCATGATGCTTAGAAATAACATCCAAGGCAATGTTAAGATCCTCTTTTCCTGCCATCCCTGTGGAAATTATTATTGGGATCTTTGTTTTTGCCAAAGCATCTAATAAAGGTAAATTGGTTAGATCGCGGGATGCAACTTTTAATCTATCTGGTTTAAAATAGTTTAAAATTTCCAAACAGCTAGGTGCACACAAGGTTTCAACCACATCTAAACCTTTACTTTTAGCATATTTATAAATCTCGAAATGTTCCTCATAAGATAATTCTAAGGCTTCTCTATGATCTCCATAAGTTTCGCCAAAAGAATGAATACTAGTGTAAGGCTTATTTAGTGCCGATTTAGACAACTCATAAGAAAGATCTCTTTTAGTAAGTTTAATGGCATCCATGCTCTTAAGTTCGAGATCAAAAAGATCATCCTTAACAGGACGTGCAGCTACATCTACTATCAACTTTGCCAATTCTACAGAACCATTATGGTTCTGCCCTATTTCTCCAATTAAATATGTAGAATTCACCATAAAATCTTTATCCTAGTTTAGCCAGATTCGATTGACTTGAAGTTTTTAGATTCAGTTTAATCGATACTGTTTTTTCATAAGCAAGATAGTAATAGATTACAAAAAACAGAAAATACATTACCATAGATTTTTGTCTAATTATGATTCCTAGGTTAGACATTACAAAGGTCATTGCAAAAGAGGTGATTAAAAATAACACCAAGCTCATTCTAACATTTATGGGAGCATTTTTCAAAAATTTCAGAAAATCGATCTTTACAATTTTCAAAAATAGAAGTAAATACACTAAATTTTCTGCAGATACAATTATTCCCAAAATGCTTGGAGAATCAAAGAAAAGAGGTCTAAACCAAAAGGTGAAAAATTTCTCCGGAAGGGAATATCCAGCCATATTTACACCAGAACCTGCATTATTTAGGTCATTAGATCTTTTTGAAGCGAATTTTATAAAGTCACCAAGTAAATCAGTTGAATTATTTAAGTGTACCACTGCTAAGATCTTATCTTGAATAATAAAAAGCCCTGCGATTAATGTTAAACAAATCAATCCTTTTTTCTTCCAGGAAACACTATCCTTCCCCATTAAAAATCCACCTAAACCACCAATAGTTAATAATAGAAATACATGAGGCCTAATGTAAAATATTAAAAAAGAGCCTAGTAACAAACCGGCAATTCTCTTTTTCGGTTCTTTTATTGAATAGGCAAAAAGCATTAATCCCAAAAAAATGATAGCTCCTTTCCCTAAAGATGCAGTCCAGAAATGCATATTTGGAAGAAATAAAATTAAGGTTAGTAAATCTACATGTTTAAAAACTTTAACCTCTAATGCAATATTTTCTTTAAAAAATAGATATGCATAAACAAAACCTACAAATCCAAACCAAGCATACAATATCATCATCATTTCATAGCTAAATCCTAAACCATTGATAAATGGATAGGAGATGAAATTAACGAAGGTGGTTTCTGTTCCAAAAAAATCGATCCAACTTTTACTTTCATTTTGCGGCCAATGGAAATACTTATGAGAATCTGATGGATGAAAAAATGCATAAACATAATATACAGCCCCAAAGAACATGTGATAATAAAATAACTTATTCAATAATTTCCTATTAAAGAAATCATGTTTTTTCTGAAGAGAATTAAAAATTAATTGAGTAACTAGATATAATAAAGGAATCATAAAAATTGCTCCTAAAATATCCAGAAAAAGTGCCGTATCCAATTGCATAATTTAAAATTGAGCAAAAGGATATGCAACATCATAGCCAAACCGTATACAAATATGAATTGATGCCTTGATTATGTTGTTGTCACTTATTAAACAAGCAATTACGCTAACAGTGAAATACTATTTCGAGATTTACCGTTAAAATAAACGTCATTGAGGCGAGTTAGAAAACAAAAAATCTACACATTAGTGTAGATTTTTTACATATTATTAATTACTGTAATTTTTAAAAGCTACGAAATAGCTTCATAGGTTTGTTTATACCATTTTTGAAAACAAAAGAATGTCCAAACCTTAAATGTATTATCCTCTTTTCCCGATAGATGCTTTCCTACAATTTCTGTAATTTCATCTATATTAAATAGATCTTGCTTTATTAAAAATTCTTTCTCTATGTAAGATCTTAATTCTTCAGAAAGATATCCGCGCAACCAATCTCCTACGGGAACTCCAAAACCCTTCTTAGACTTATCGAGAAACTGATCGGGAAAATATTGTTTAAATGAATCTTTTAAGAGATATTTTTTATTCCAACCCTTCATTAAATAATCTTCCGGAAGTTGAGAAGTAAAATTCCAAATTTCTTTATTTAAAAATGGAGCACGACTTTCTAAAGAAGTAAGCATACTGGTTCTGTCAACTTTCACCAACATATCACCTTCCAAACTTATAATTTTATCAATATTTCTGAAATCGGTTAATGTATTGTTATTCTTCCCTATTTTATTTTTGAAGTATTGTAATGAATCATTTAAATATGCCTCCTTTTTAAGAATTGCAGCCACCTCATTATTTTGATAGGCTAATGAAATTATATTATAATAGAATTCATCTTCATAATTTATTGCATTCAACAGCTTTTTAACCTTAAATCTTTTTCCGCGCTTATCATCCTTCGTTGATAAAACTGGATTTAAAAGGCTTTTTAAGGTAGTGTGTGCACCACGTGGTATGATTGAAGCGTATTTAGCATTCAATTTACCCATATAGTATTTGTTATAACCTCCAAAAACTTCATCTCCACCATCTCCGGTTAACGCTACTTTTACATGCTGTCTTGTTTTATGAGCTACTAGATAGGTGGGCAAAGAAGACGAATCGGCAAAAGGTTCATCAAAATTTAAAAGTATATCATCAATATTACTTTTTAGATCCTCAACAGAAATAATAAACTCATGATGATTACTATCTATTAATTTTGCAACAGTTCTGGCTTTATCCGATTCATCAAAAGATTTCTTATCAAATCCAACAGAAAAAGTATCTATCTTAGAATTGGTTTGTTTAGAAAGCGCAAGAGAAACTATAGAAGAATCTACCCCACCAGACAAAAACGTACCTAAAGGCACATCTGCTATCGATCTTGAGGAAACACTATCATTCACTAAAGTATGTGTTCGTGTTTTAGCCTCTTCAAAAGAGATCTTAGGATCAACTTCTTTTTTAAAATTTTGATTAATTTCTTTTATCTCAAAAGATTGATCAATACAGTTGATGTCCAAATAATGGTTAGCTTCTAATTTACTTATATTGCTGTAAATAGTATATGGCGCCGGAATATACGTAAGTTGAAAGTATAGGTTTAAACCTTTTTTTGAAATTTCAGGCTTATTATCTATTATAGAAATTATAGATTTCAGCTCTGATCCCCAAATTAAATTATTTCCGCTTTTAGTATAATAAAGCGGTTTTTCTCCAAAATAATCTCTGGCTATAAAGATCTTATCTTTTTCCTCATCATAAATGCTGAAAGCAAACATTCCGTCAAGCATTGCAAATGCATCAGTTCCAAAATTCTCATATAATTTAAGAATAACCTCAGTATCTGATGTAGTATTAAATACAACTTGCTTTTTGAGTAAAATATCCTTTAACTTCAGATAATTATAGATCTCACCATTAAAAACTATACATATCTTTCCATTTTCAGAAAACATTGGTTGCTTTCCTGTACTTAAATCTATAATTGATAACCGTCTCATTGCAAAACCAACAGCGTAGTTATTCGAGTCTTTTACAAAAAAACCATCTTGATCCGGTCCTCTATGAATAATTTCCATATTCATTTTAGACAACACTTTGCTTATAGCTTCAGGTTCCTGTTTTCCTTTGAATAAGACTCCGTTAATTCCGCACATATAAATTATTTTAAGCTTGCAAAGATAATTAAAGTTGTTTGTGTAAAATTCTAATGAAACATTAAATAACAGCCTTACCCAATTCTAACATATTTAAAGACTGGAAATCATAAGTTGTCTTTAAATATTGAAAATGCGCTATAAGTTTTGAGAGATCTAATAAACTTTCTTCTGGCTGGTCTCCAAAGTTATGTGGATGCCACCACAAATGATAAACCTCACCATTTTTTGCAGCAATTGTCATTTCGCTCTTAATCCTTTTGAATTTAAGGGCACGTAAAGAAGAATTACCTTCAACTGGTCTTAAAAACCTACTAGCCTTCTGTTCTAGAGGAAAACCTTTCTTAGGCTTAAGATCTGAGTACGCATATGACTTCTTACCCAAACTGACATAAGCATCTGCTGTTCGCGCTATTTTAGAGCTTAGTCCGCTGGAATTAGTATCTTTCCAATACCAGTTCTCCGGATTAGACCGCACATTTTGAATTCCCAATGACTCACACACTTCTAAATATTCCTGCTTGATCTGATTTCTAGGAAAAACTAAAGATTTTAATTCTATTCCCATATATGCAGCCAAAGAAATAGCCTTAATAAGATCTTGTCTAAAAGACTCTTTTTTCTGTCCTTCTTCTAAGCAATAGTAATGAGAATAGGTATGAGTTGCCATTTCTTGGCCTATTGTATTGTAAATGGCCTTTATAAGTTCTGGAGCAAAACAAAGCTTATTATATTTTTCATCTTTGATAGTGTTTCCATAGCTATATGAAGATAAATTACCGTTGGTATAATGGGGTAGTTCTGAAGGTTGATTATCCTCCCAACTCTTCCAATCGTTATTGAAAAGCATACCAACACTAGCCCAAGTGGCATGAATATTCGATTTTGAAAACAAATCTAAGATCTGCGGAATAACCTTTCTTGTATTCAGAAAATATTCAGATTTATCATCAATGTTTACCGTATCAAAAACTCCCCAAATCAATTCAAAATCTAACGAGATAACTAGACATCCTGGTTTCTTCATAAATAATTTTATTGAACAGTATTTAAGGTTGGATTATTTTGCGCTTTTAATAGATCTCTTTTCTTTTTTAAAGCTAATAATTTTATATATTTCTTTTCTGCCAAATAATAATAGATCACAAAAAACAAGAAATACATCACCATTGTTTTCTGGCGCATTATAATCCCAAGATTAGACATTACAAATGTCATAGCAAATGATGCAGATAAAAATATCACCAAACTCATTTTTACCAATGCCGGAGATTTACGTAGAAATTTTATAAAATCTTTTCTGCAAATCTTAAAAAATAAAATGAGATACATTAAATTTTCTACCGAAGTAATAAGTCCCAACACGTTAGGAGCATCTATAAACAAGGGTCTAAACCAGAATGTAAATAGTTTTAAAGGTAAAGGATATGATGACATATCTATACCTGAACCGGCTTTACTCAAATCATCAGAATTTTTCTCTGCAGCGGCTTCAAAATCCTCCAAAATATTATCGGAATTCTGAAGATTCATAACTCCAAGAATTTGATCCTGAAGTAAAACCAATGCCCCGATCATTACACCAAAAATCATAAATTTTTGCCACATCGGAATTTTTTCTTTACCACTCATATATCCTAGAATAGCCCCAATTGCAACGAACATGAATACGTGTGGTCTAATATAAAATATAATGATGGATCCTAAAATCAATAATCTCATTCTAGTCTTAGGAGCAATGATAGCATAAGTAAACATCATCAATCCCAGAAATATTGCCGAACCTTTCCCCAAAGATGCGGTCCAGAAATGCATATTTGGAAAAAATAAGATTAAGGTAAGCAAATCGAGCCTCTTAAATACTGTGATCTTTACTGGAATCTTTTCCCTTATAAATAAGTAAGCATATAAAAACCCTAGATAACCAAACCAAGCAAAGGTGAGCATAAGCATATCGTAGGAGAAGTGAATCGCAAAAAAGGGATATGACAAAAAGTTTATAAAGTTTGTATCTGTACCAAAGAGCTCAAGCCAACCACCGGTATGATTAGAAATTTCTCTAAAATAATTTTGAGAATCTGAGGGATTATTATAGGCATACCATAAGTAAACACCATAAAAAACTAAATGATAAGCATATAAAATGTTCATCTTCTTCTTATCGAAAAAAGCGTGTTTTTTCTCAAATGCCGAAAAAAACAGCTGATTCAGCCCAAAGAACAAAATCATTAATAATATTACTCCTATCATCCTAAAATAATTCTAGATCTCCCAAAGAATAACTCCAACATTCTATCTTATTGAAATCAGAATTCTCTTGTGTAGATAAATTTAGATTTTTAATTGTTAATATAGGACCTATATTGGCATTAAGTAAGTTACCACCTAATGATAAAAGCTCTGGAGAGTAAGAAATAATTTGAGCTCCAAATTTTTTAGATAACGATGAAATCAATTTACTGATTTTGGATCTTGATGTATCCGTATATAAACATTCCGAAATTCTTAACTCCTTCAGATTTTTTCTTTTTTTAATATAAACAGCTATATAATAGTCTGTACTCGCTATAACTTCATACTTTTGCAAAGGATTTTCCTCATACCTCCATTTTAAGAAAAGCTCAGATTTTGGTGTGAATAAGGTTTGATTTAATTGTAATTTTTTATTCCAACTTGTGCATAAATTCTGAATTGATGATCGTTTACAGTTTATGGAAACAGCATAGGAAAAATTTTTATTGTTTATTTTCCAAAAAGAATTATAAGCAGGTTTCAACGCCACTTTTAATTTATTTACAGCTTCCCAACCCATCTTTAAATACCCAGGCCTACTTTGATCATTTGGAGTATTAAAAATAAAATAATCACCATTAAGCTTTGCCTCTTCTACAGCTTTCATGGTTAATTTTTTAAAAATTCCTTTACCTTGATGCTCCGGATGGGTTGCGGTATCTACAGCTCGAAATGATTCAAGCTCCTTATCATCTAATTGCCATCTCCACCTCATAAAGGCTCTAACCCCTATAATCTGATTGTTTTCTTCAGCAATAAAAACCATTGATTTTCCAAATGGGTTTTCTACATGCTTAAAATTCCAAATATCTTTAGAAAGTGGTAGATCCTGCTCTCCTAAACTTAGTTTAAGAACATTCACTATGGCAGGTATATCTTCAATTTCAGCTTCCCTTACTATCATACTTCATTACATTTAGTATATACTTTCTCAAGTTCGGAAACCATATTCGTCAAACTAAATGAATCCACAACTCTGGCACGAGCTGCATTTTGAAAGGCAACTCTTTTACCCTTATCATTTACAAGATCTGCAGCTAAATCAGCCATAATTTGGGTATCACCAACTTCACACAATAACCCGTCTTGGGAATCTCTCACAACTTCTACAACACCTCCGGCTCTGGTAGAAATAACAGCACACTGCATACTCATTGCTTCTAATAAAGCTATAGGTAATCCTTCAAATGCAGAACTCATCATAAAAATATCCATTGCAGAAAAATAGGAAACCGTATCGGTTTGCAATCCAGCAAGGATAACTTTCTTTTCAAGTTTCAATTCCTTTACAAGTGTCTTTATTTCTGTTTCCAAGGGCCCTGCTCCTACTAAAAGACCATAAATATTGTTATTGTTATAACTAATTTCTTTAAAGGCACGTAACCAATCTGGGATACATTTTTGTTCTCTAAACACCGCAATATTACCAATTAAAATAGCTTCTTCTGGAATACTATATTGATCACGTATTCTCTGTCCTTTGATTAAATCTCTAGTGAATTTATCAGTATTAACTCCGTTCAATAAAGTTTCAACAGGGATTTTAGGGTTTATATGCTGTTTAATAGAGCGGGATACATCCTCTGAAACACCTAAGGCGATGCTTTGACTGTTAAACGTAGATTTATTTAGAAGCTTTGTAAGTATATGATAACGCTCCTGAATATTGTGTTCTGTATAAATTACAGGAACTTTGGTTTTAGCATATACAATTCTTCCTAAAAAACCGGACCACGGTAAATGACAGTGAATTAAGTTGATACTATTTAAATTACAATATGATATTACCTTTTTATATTGTTGTAATAATTTAAAATTATTACTCGCAGCTAAACAGGTAACTTTACCCCCCTGTTTTTCAATAGCATTAACCATCTGATCCTTCCATGGAAGAAAATATATGTAGTGAAACTCAAAGCGAACTTTATCGTGTAGACTAAGTGTTTCCGGCAATAAAGTTTCTGCCCCTCCTCTCCCTAATGACTTTATTATATGAAGAATTTTTATTTTTTGCATACAAGATTAGAAAGGTTAATTTTGATTGAACTGCAAAAATACCTTATTATAAAACGGGAACAAGCTTTTCATAAGAATTAACGAATTTTAACGCTAATTGGGCATTCATAAACTCATTAATTACAAGATTATAGCCATTTTCTACTTGATCTATATTAGGCTGTTCTAAGATATCTATAACGGCATTTACAAAAGATCTGTTATCTCCAGGAATTATTAAGCTTCCAGTATCTTTATTTAACACTTCAGAAATTCCTCCAACATTAAATGCCATAACCGGTGTTTTACAGAGCATAGCCTCCAATATAACCCCCGGTAAACCTTCTATTATACTTGGAAGAACAAGAATATCTCCAGATTGTATATAAGATAGAGGATCATTTACAAACCCATAAAAAGTTATATTATCTGATAAACCCTTCTGAGTAGCTAATTGCTCTATATCTTTCTTAAGTGGTCCATCACCAACTAGATGTAAATGAATATCATTTCTTTCCTTTAAAAGCAATTCAAAAATATCCAATAAACCTTTATGATTTTTTTCAAAAGAAAATCCACCCACATGCACTATATGCTTATATGATCTAGGGTTTAAAACTCTAGTTTTAAAATTGTCTACTGGATCCAGACCAACTCCTATTACATCTACTTTATCCTTTAAAAATGGGAAATGCTTTACAATATCTTTCCTTGAAGCCTGAGAAACAGAAATAACCCAATCAACATTTTTATAGAAAAATTTATTTATAGATTTCTGCAAAGGCGCTTTTAAATACCTACCTACCTCACTTGCATTCCTAAAAATTATTGGTTGTTTCCATAGAAATAGTTTTTTAGAGAAAACGGCATATTTAAGAGTATCCCCAGCATTAGCTTGAACTAAATCCGGTTGAAAATCATTAATAATCTGAGCAAGTTTTTTCCAATGTTTAAAGTCAAGAAATCTATTACTTTTGGTATCATTGAGAACCTCAATAGTTCCATTAAATGGTAATGTTGCCGAACCATCGTAAAGTGTTACTATCTTTACCTCGTGTCCTAGTTTTATCAAATGGTTAGAAAGTTGACAAGTAAAGGTTTCGGCTCCTCTATTTTGGATTTTGTGTATAAGTTGAAGGATTCTCAAATCTAATTTTTTTTAAGAGCATTTGTTTAGTATTAGCAAAAGCATATAAGATAACTATATTAGAAATAAGTATATTTTCTTATATTATAATTTGGAATTGAATTATTTCAATTTTGTATAATTACTTAATACTCGATCATACATTTGATCATGCATCATAGCAACCTTTTCAATATTGAATCTATTTTCTGCTACCAATTTGGCCTCGTTACCAAAATTCTTCATTTCTTCTCTATTGTGCATTGCCCATTTAATTTTTAAAATAAGATCTTCTACGTCTTTAGTTTTAAACAGAATAGCAGAACGTTGGTTTGTTACAGATTCTTCTAAAACAGGTATTTCTGAAGCTATTATAGGTTTCCCAAAAATCATTGCTTCTACCAATGCGCCTCCTTGTCCCTCATAATGCGAAGGAAATAAAAATATATCGCTAAACTTTAATAGCGTTGGAACATCCTTTCGATTCCCCAATAAAAACACATTATCCTTGAGCTCTAAAGATTTAATTAAATTTTCAAAAATTAGTCTGTCATGTCCTTCTCCAGCAATAAGATATTTTACTGAAGGAAACTCTAGAACAACACTCTTCATAGCTTTAATAGATTCTAAATAACCTTTCCTAATGAGTAATCTAGAAACTGTTAAAATGATTGGACCAGCACCAAATTGTGATGCTAAACTTTCAAGTCCGGCATAATCTATTTTCGAATTTAATTGATCAATATTCCTTCCTCTATAAATCACCTCAACATCTTGTTTAGAAATACCTATAGCTTTTGCATTATTTTCTATAATGGCATTGGTAATTGACATGAATTTTGTTACCCTAAATGAAGTAAACTTATCTACCCATTTATATAAGTTCAAAGTTAAGCGATGAGAAAATCCTAATAAATTATATCTTTCTTTTGAATAACTATCATTGACAAAACTGTTAATAACTGGAATCCCGCAATTAGGACCTACAATTCTACTTACCATCTCAGCTTTAAATAATGTTGCGTGTATGATATCTGGATTTTCTTTTTTAATAATATTATTTAGAAGTCCAGCAGCTTTAAAAAATCCGAATTTATGCTCAATATCTAAACTATATACTTTTATTCCAGCCTCTTCAAATCGAGATCTTAAGGTGCTTCCAACATAAATATAAACAACGATGGGTATATAGTTTTCTAATCTAGAGGCTATCTCTAAAATACTCGTTTCAGCTCCACCTACCTCCAATGTGTCTATTAGATATAAAACTTTTTTCATAATTTAACCAGCCAATTTTTCATGAAAATAAAACGCAGAAGTTAGTGGGAACAATTCATATAAATACTTCACAGCCATAATTCTAGAAGTTCTTAATTCTTTGGGGATTTTATCATAGTAATACTTAGCCTTGATTTTATCTTTCAAATGATAATTAAGCCACATCATTTTATAGTAATAACGAACCATGATCTCTGGATGTTGATCTATTTCAGCAAAATGATTCGGTAAAAATTGATTATAAGCATTGGCAATCTTCACAAAGTTTTTTGAAAGTCTATCGCTATTCTCTCTGTAAATATTTATCAAAATTTTTAAACTTACTGCATAGTCGTATTTCTCAGTAATCCTTAAAAAAAACTCTGTATCTTCTGCTGCAGGCAAGCTATCATCAAAATAACCGCAATTTTCAAAAACCTCCTTTTTAACAGTAATTCCTGCACCTGTCCCTATTTTTAAATCCTTTAAAAAAGTTAGGTGACTTGTTGTTGCCCTTTTTGGATTCCATTGCTGTTCAAGGATTTTTCCTGAAGTTGAATAAATCAATCTAGAACCTGTCCACATAAAACCAATTTCGCTAGAAGTGTTTTTCAGAACATTTAAAGATTCTTCCAAAAATTCGGGTTCAAATTTATCATCACTATCCAAAAAGGAAATAAACTCACTAAAACTATTTTTGATACCTTCATTTCTAGCAGCGGCGGCACCAGAATTTTTATTTAATGTAAACTTGCGTATTCTAGGATCTTGATAAGAATCAACAATTTCCATTGAATTATCAGTAGAACAATCATCAACAATTATTAAATCGAAGTTGTCTAACGTTTGAGATAATACGCTATCTATAGCCCTTTGAATAGTTTTACTCCTGTTATAAACAGGGATTATTATAGAAATTAATGGTTTATCCATAATAACTTTATTTAGCATTGTATAAAGATTTCAACGTAGATTTTAAAACCAACCAAGATGCATCCATTGAACTACTAGACAAATTATAAACCATATTCATGTTTTCCTTGGCAGACGAGATATTTCTATTTTTTAATTGAAATTCGTAAAGTCCTAAATAGACATTTCTTAATTTAAACTTATAGTAACCGATCATTTCAGAATCATTCTTTCTTGAATAGTAAGACATCAAACTCTCATAAGTCGTTATTTTATGAAATGCTCTTTGCTCATTTCGTAAAGTACTCCAGACTCCATTTTTCTGGATTCTATAAAAGCCTGCTTTTATATTATCTATATATTTTGCTTTACCAAAGTTACCCAATAAGCTCACTGTAAAAGTATCTTCATTAACTACTTTAAAAACTTCCTCAGGAACATCTTCCAATATATTTCTATAACAAATAGTGGAAGCAAAAACATAGACTCCACGTTTTAATTCTATAGCAGACCTATCTAATTTATACTGATTTAAAAAAGGAATATGGTGAACAACATCATCTTCATCAATTTCATCAGTGTCGTGAAAGCAGAGAACATAATCTGAATGACTCTCTAAAAAATCTACTTGAATCTGCAATTTTTGGGGATCTGTCCAAAAATCGTCTCCATCACAAATGGCAATATATTTACCCTTTGCTCTTGGATAATTATATCTAAAATTCATACCTCTCTCCCCTTTAGAATATCTGTTCTCGGTCTGTAGAATTGGTTTTATAATTTTTGGATACTCTTCTTGAAATTTAGCAATAATTTCTTGAGAACCATCATTTGAGGCATCATCGTATAATAATATTTCGTATTCAAAATTGGTCTCTTGCATTAAGAAACTTTCAATTGCTTGTGAAATATATTCTTTATGATTGTACGTAATACAGCAAATACTCAGTAAGGGAGTACCCATAGTAATTTTTATTTTGTTATTATAACTATAAATTAAAAAGGAATAAATATTATTTTCTTACCATTATAGAACGCATCTTCATATAGAGCTTCATGAATTTAGAATTTCTGTAAATGATGATTTGATTCCTTATTTCTTTTATCTCATTATCTATTCTGGCATTAATATAAACCTTATCAATTTCTGAAGCACTATTGCTTAACCAATTTAAAAATTGAATATAATCTGTTTTTAAGTTGATTTTACCCAGAAAAACCGTTTCGTTGGTCATACTCGAAAAATTATTTCTCCTATAAGCACCGAGTTCTTCATCTATATAATGCCCTTTAGAATTAACGATGACCGAGCAAAATAAAATGAAATCTCCAAATCTTAATTTATCAAAAAAAGAAGGTAAAACCATATTTTCCCTTTTAAAAACGAATGAACAAGTTGGAACTAACCATTCGCTTTCCAAAAGGTCTTTCAGCTTGACAGGATTAGTAATTTTATTACCTCTATCCTTTTGGAAAGACACTTCTCTATCGCTGTAAATTACTTTTACATCATGAAAGCAACAAGAATAATCATTATTGACTTCTAAAAAATCAACTTGCTTTTGCAATTTATTAATATTCAACCAATAATCATCTCCTTCACAAACTGCAATGTATTTTCCATTGCAGTTTTCTAATGCAAATTTAAAATTAGGTATAGCTCCAATATTATAATCATGTTTAAAATAACGAATATTCATAGATGAATTAGAGTTTTCATCTACAAAATCTTTAATTATTTTATCAGAATTATCCGGTGAGGCATCATTGGAGATAATTAATTCAACATTGAAATTTACCTTTTGCTGTATTATACTTTCTAGGGTTTGCTTTAAATATTTTTCATGTCCATAGGTAATTACACAGACACTTAAAACCGGAGGCATATTTTTATCAGTCATTATTTAATTTGTTTTGCAGGAATACCAACGTAAACCCCTGAAGCGGAAATATCTTTAGTGACAACAGCACCAGCCCCTATAATCACATCATTAACAATTTTACAACCAGGAAGAATAACCGCATTACTCCCAACAGTACATCTATCACCTAATGTGGAGTTCCCCAATACTCTTGCACCAGGTGAAATCTCTGAAAACTCTCCAATTTCTACATCATGATGTATACTGGCATAGGCATTAATGAGAGAACCCTTACCAACTTTAGCATTACCTAAAATAGAAGAATATTGCATTAAGTTAATGCCATTTCCTATAATCGCGGATTTTGAGAGAAATGAATTGGAAGCTATAATACTTATAGGAACACCTTTCATTTCGACAAACATATTAAAAAGTTTTTCTCTTATTAAAGTTCCTCCAAGGGCTAAACTAAATGCGTTATTATTTGCTAAAATTTTTGCCGCATGATCAATATCCTTTACAAGCTTATAACCATTAAAAGTGTCAGACTCGGCATAATTGGTTACGTTATCAAAAAAAAACAATTCCTGATTTTTATAGGGAATTTCAACAATATCTAAAACCTCTTTCGCATGACCTCTAGCGCCTATTACAATCATAGGGACATGTTAATTAAAGATACTATTTTATAAGTATCAGTCTTTTCTAATCCAACATATAAGGGAAGACACAAGATTCTTTTAGCAATATCTTCAGAGATAGGCATCTCTTCAGAATTGACATAATTTAAAGTATTTAATGATGGGTAGAAATATCTTCTAGGAAAAATCTTTTCCTCATTTAAGGTCGCCATAACTTTTAATAAGGTTTCTTCATTATCAAATATTACTGGATAATAACTAAAATTCCATTTTGTATT
>CAZWSP010000056.1:0-19478 GCA_964636585.1 uncultured Antarcticibacterium sp. | reverse complement strand
TTATTTTGTAGCAAATCCTGGGACAAGCATGGAAAAACTGGAGAACGGCCTAGAGGATGTGTTAGATATAAATGATGCAGATCTGGATACCCATACTTCTACAAGTGAACGTTTAGGCCGCAGGTATGAAAATTTTGGAAAGTTCCTCAATCTTGTGGCCTTCATCGCTTTACTTCTAGGATGTGTTGGCATAGCCAGTGCTATAAGCATATATATAAAAGGAAAACTACGTGCGGTTGCAGTTTTAAAATGTATTGGAGCATCCCGGAGACAAACTTTTCTCATCTACCTTACTCAAATTGCTATTATGGGATTGCTAGGAGGGATAATAGGTACGGCCGCAGGTCTTTTACTTCAGCAATTATTCCCATTATTTTTAGGAGATTTATTACCTGTAGATGTGCAAATGAGTTTTTCGCCACGGGTGATTTTCATGGGTGTATTACTTGGGATTTTTATGTCTGTTTTATTTGCGCTCTATCCACTAATGGGAACATTATATGTTTCCCCACTTCAGGCTTTGAGGGTTCAAAGTGAAGGAAAAGAAAATTCTGGAAAAGCAGGAATTTTGGTTTTGATCGGGATATTCCTTTTTATCCTACTTTTCTCTTATTGGCTTCTGGAGGACTGGAGATACTCCCTTGCATTTGTGGCAGGAATTATTATTACCTTTTCTATACTTTCAGGAATAGCCAAATTGTTCATGAAAGCTATTAAAAAATACTTTCCATCCTCTTGGGGGTTTCCTGCAAGACAAAGTTTATTAAATCTATTCAGGCCACAAAATCAAACACTAACGTTGATACTCTCTATTGGGGTGGGAACTTTTTTGATAAGCACCTTATATTTTACCAAAGATGTATTGCTTGCCCAGGCTTCTATTGAAGCTCAAGCTGACAGTCCTAATATGATCCTGCTCGATGTACAAACTGAGCAGCAGAAAGAGGTTGCAAGTACAATTTCTAGAAATGATCTGCCAGTTATAAATAATATTCCAATTGTCACCATGCGGGTTAGCAGCATTAGAGGGAAAACGGTAAGGGAAATTGAAAAGGATACAAGTTCTGGAGTAAACGGTTGGGTTTTAAACCATGAGTTTCGGGTGACTTATAGAGATACTATTATTGCGTCGGAAACTATCGAGCAGGGAGAATGGGTTTCTAATATTGAGGACACGGATCTTGTACCCATATCTATCAGTGATAATTTTGCTGAAGATGCTAAAGTTTCGGTTGGTGATAAACTAACTTTTAACGTTCAGGGAGTAATTTTAAATACTGTTGTAGGAAGCGTAAGAACTGTTGACTGGAGCCGGATGCAGATGAATTTTTCTATTGTTTTTCCTAAGGGAGTTCTGGAAGATGCACCGCAATTTCGTGTATTGACAACACTGGTTACAGACGAGGAATCTTCAGCACGACTACAACAGGAACTGGTTAGCAAATTCCCTAATGTTTCTATAATAGATCTAAGGCAGGTTTTAACTGTTATTGAAGGGCTTTTGGCCAAGATCTCATGGCTCATCAATTTCATGGCCTTTTTCAGCATTCTAACCGGAATCATCGTACTGCTAGGTGCCGTGAGGACAAGTAAATTTCAAAGGATCAGAGAGAGTGTATTGCTAAGAACCATCGGGGCCACCAGTAACCAAATTTTAAAGATACTTGCTTTAGAATATATCTATCTTGGAGTAATAGGATCATTATCTGGGATATTGCTATCCCTAATCAGCAGTCAATTGTTGGCCTGGCAGGTTTTTGACACGCCATTTGTTCCTTCTATGTTCCCGTTTCTTGTCCTTCTTCCCGGAATAAGTCTTTTGGTACTTATAATTGGTTTAGCAAATAGTATAAGTGTAATTAAAAGTCCTCCCCTTGTGGTGCTAAGAAAAGAAGGTTTGTGATTCTACTTAAAAATCAATATTTAGAATATAGTGTCTTTGCTAAAACATGCTGAGATAATAAGGAAGATATTTTTACTTAGCTTTTTCAATATGGAATTTGAGGTGTTATTTAAAAAGATTAGAGACAAAGCTAGTATTCTAAATCTGAAATAATATTTTTTAAATGGTCGTAGCTACGAAGTATTTCCGACATTGTTAATTAATAGAATCCAATAGCTAAATATGCTGAAATTAAAAAATGTCTCTTTTGGTTATAATGAAGATCTGGTATTAAAAAAGATCAGTTTAAATATTGCTGAAGGAGATCATATTTCTCTAATTGGAGAGAGTGGCTGCGGAAAAAGCACTTTGCTTCAATTAATATATGGGCTTCATGATACTAATGGTCTTATTTCATGGAAGCAAAAAGAACTAATATGTCCAAAATTTAATTTAGTACCGGGTGAACCATTTATTAAATATTTAGCACAAGATTTTGATCTAATGCCACCGCTCACTGTGGCAGAAAATGTTGGAAAACATCTAAGCAATGCCTACCCAAGAAAGAAAAAGAAGCGAATTCAAGAACTTTTAGAAGTGGTTGAAATGGAGGAACTGGCTGATGTAAAAGCTGGAAATTTAAGTGGAGGACAACAACAGCGAGTTGCCTTGGCTAGAGCTTTAGCCAACAAGCCGGAGCTTTTATTATTAGATGAACCTTTTAGCCATATAGATCATTTTAGAAAGAACAATCTTAGGCGAAAACTCTTCGCATATCTCAAAGAAAATAAGATCACTTGCATTATTGCAACCCATGACAGCACCGATGCGCTCTCTTTTGCAGACAGAACCATCGTGCTTAAAAATGGAAAAGTATTTGCGAACGATACTCCACAAGAATTATATAAGAATCCACCAAACAAATATATCGCCTCGCTATTTGGTGATATAAATGAAATGATGTTAAGGTCAGTTTCTCCCAAAGAAACCAGCAAAAAACAGATTTTACTATATCCTCATGAAATTAAATTGGATCGTTCTTCAGGTATAGAAGTTGAGGTTTTGGAATCATATTTTAAAGGTGGTGATTTTCTTATAAAAGCGAAGTTGAAAAACAAAATTCTGTTTTTTGAACATGCTGAAAAAATAGCAAAAGGCGAAAAGATAAGCATCGCAGTAGATGAAAATTTAATTAGATCAAGGAAAGGCTAATTAATAGATCTAATAGTTCCGGAAACTGCATTGAAGTTAAAGGAATCTCCAATAGACCTACCAATTAAAGCTTGAGCAATTGGTGAACCGGTTCCAATAACATAAACCTTTTTATTGCCAAGAATCACTTCCCCAATAGGAATGCAAATAAAATAATTGGCATTGGTGGCTTCAACCAAACTACCCAGTTTTACAACGCTAGTGGTTTCATTGCGCTTGGCAACTTCTAGAGTTCCTTGTAATTTTTGAAATTGCTGTAATTGTGTAGAGAGTTTTTGAATTTCTATGTTTATCATTTCTCTCCCGGTTTCATATTTATCTCCGGCGCTGCTTTTAAATTCGTTAGTCAATGCAGCTTCCAGGTCTAATATTGAATGAGATATCCTAGCTGTTCTTTCTTCCAGATAGCTTTCACATTTTTTGAACAGCTCCTCTTTCATGCTAATTTTTTATGCTGAAAGGCCCGTAATTCCTCATTTGTCTATAGATCCAGCTTTTTCTCTGTGAAATATAACTACTTGCGGGATTGGCTCTATAAACTCTCGGATTTGGAAGAACTGCGGCAATTGCAGCAGCTTCATAAGCGGTTAGTTTTGAAGCAGGTTTTTTAAACCAGTGTTGTGCTGCAGCCTCGGCTCCATAAACACCTTTTCCCATTTCAATACTATTTAAATAAACTTCCATAATGCGCTGCTTGCTCCAAATAGTTTCAATTAGAAAAGCGAAATAAGCTTCCAAACCTTTTCTAAACCAGTCTCTATTTGGCCATAAAAAAACATTCTTAGCGGTTTGTTGTGTAATGGTGCTTGCTCCTCGCACACGTTTCCCTTTTTTATTATTCTCTATGGCTTTTTCTATGGCTTTCATATCAAATCCGGAATGATTCAAAAAGTTCTGATCTTCACTAGAAAGCACTGCAAGTGGCAAAAATCCTGAGATCTCATCATAAGAAACCCAATCGTGTTCTATTGGTTCTTCAGGGTTTTCAAAATATCTGATCACCATTAAAGGAGTAGCAGGAACCGGCACCCATTTGTAAAGCAATACCATAAAGATGCTAAAACCTATAAGTCCTATAATAAGTTTAAAAAAGAATCTAAAAAATTTCTTCATATTATATTTTAATAACAATAACTTTCCAACATTTGTTGAGGTTAAAAGTTTGCAAACTACTTATAAAAAATTGAGATAATCAGAAAAATTAGTATCGATTCTACCATACAAGATCTGCTAATTCTCTACCAACCAGACTTCCAATAGCAACTCCCATTCCGCCCATTCTAACCCCGCAAAACGTATTGTTAGAAAGCTGCTTAATAATTGGATTTTTCTGAACTCCAACCCCCATAATTCCGCTCCAACGTCTATCTATTTCAAAATTGATATTTGGTAAAATGGTCTCTTTTAATAGAGATTCTAATTTATTCTGAATTAATTCGGTCTCTCCAAGCACCGTGGTTTCTTCGGTTTTTAAGTCCAAATTTCTTCCCCCGCCCAATAAGATACGATTATCTATATTTCTGAAGTAATAAAAGCCTTTATCTAGATGAAATGTGCCTTTTATATGAAGGTTTTCTATGGGTTTGGTAATTAAAACCTGAGCTCTTGCTGGTTTTACTTCCTCCAATCCTAATTGCGAGGCAAATCCGTTGGTGGCAATAAATAACTTTTTAGTGCTGAATTCAAATTGATCTGTTTTAATATCTACTGAAGCATTGTCTTCTGAAAACTCTTGAACTGTAATGTTATTTAGGATCTTGATTCCCACATTCAATGCTTTTTGAAGCAGAGCTTCCATCATCTTCCCTGTATTAATTTGTCCTTCCAATTTATTAAATATCACGGTTTCTTCGATCTTCTTAAAATTAAATTTATTAGAAACGGAACTGAAAATTTCTTCCCTAAAAACAGGTTTTAAAAGGCTATTTACCGTTTGCATTTTATCTTTGCAATCTTCCAGAAGTGCTTTATCGTTCGGAGTAAATAACTCATATCCGCCCCAAAGATTGAAATCTATAGATGTATCACCCAAAGTTTTTCTTAATAATGCTAAACCATTTACTCGTTTTTGAACCAGTTGCACCACTTCTTCTTCTGAATGTGAATTAAGATCGTCCAGAATCTCTGAAAGGCTTCCAAAACAAGCAAATCCGGCATTCTTGGTACTTGCCCCATTTGGTAAGAATCCGCGTTCTAGAATGAGGATATTGGCTTTTGGGAATTTTTCCTTTAACCTGAGAGCCGTATTTAGCCCAACAATTCCACTACCAATAATTGTATGATCTATGTTAGTAAGCCAAGACTGTTGTTCCCAGTAGGATAAGTTCATGTGATAAATTAAAAGGTGAAAATACGGAAAGTTTGGGAGAAATGTAATTGGAGATTGTTCACATTTCGACAGGCTCAATGTGACAAACTCTTTTATAAATATCGATTAATTAAGTATTACCCTGAGTTTTACGAATTGAAAATATATTGTCATCCTGAGCTTGTCGAAGGATGCTTCATAATAAAATGATTTTTGATAACGAGAGATTCTTCACTATGTTCAGAATGACAATCTATTATTTCACATTTCCAAAGGCTCAATGTATTGGTTATATCATTAACACTTCGACAAGTTCAGTGTGACATATTGATTCTGCTCGAAGGGTGCTTATTTAAAAAATGATAAAAAGGGTTAGGAATAGCAGCGGTTAGCTCCCAATACATTTTTATGGATTGGGACTAAGAGCGAATAGCCCGACCGCTCTTTTGGGAGCAGGAACCCCATAAAAAAAGCCTCGAAAATTCGAGGCTTTTATAAGTTATTCTTCTTTAATGGCATCCATTTTCCAGTCTTCCATAAACTTAGTAGTGTAATTACCATCTTTATAATCTGGATGGTCCATTAACTGCCTGTGAAACGGAATAGTGGTTTTTACACCTTCTATCACAAACTCGTCTAAAGCGCGCTTCATTTTATTGATAGCCTCTTCTCTGGTTTGCGCAGTAGTAATCAACTTTGCGATCATAGAGTCGTAGTTTGGAGGAATAGAATATCCGCTATAAACGTGAGTATCTATTCTCACCCCGTGACCTCCAGGAGCGTGTAAATTGGTAATCTTCCCTGGGGAAGGTCTAAAGTCGTTATAAGGATCTTCTGCGTTAATTCTACATTCTATAGAGTGTAGTTTCGGGAAATAGTTCTTTCCTGAAAGCGGAATTCCTGCCGCAACCAATATTTGCTCGCGGATAAGATCGTAATCTATAACTTGTTCTGTAATTGGGTGTTCTACTTGGATACGAGTGTTCATCTCCATAAAGTAGAAATTTCTGTGCTTATCTACCAAGAATTCTACGGTTCCGGCACCTTCATATTTAATGAATTCTGCTGCTTTTACTGCTGCATCTCCCATTTGCTTTCTCAACTTATCTGTCATGAAAGGCGAAGGAGTTTCTTCGGTAAGCTTTTGATGTCTTCTCTGGATAGAGCAATCTCTTTCTGATAAATGACAAGCTTTTCCTGTACTGTCTCCAACAACCTGAATCTCGATATGCCGTGGCTCTAAGATGAGTTTCTCCATATACATCCCATCATTTCCAAAGGCCGCAGCCGATTCTTGACGAGCCGAATCCCATGCATTTTGCAGGTTTTCTTCTTTTAAAACTGCACGCATTCCTTTTCCACCACCACCGGCAGTAGCTTTAAGCATTACCGGAAAGCCCATTCCTTTTGCAGTTTTTAAACAATCTGCATAATCTTTAAGCAATCCTTCAGATCCTGGAATACAAGGTACACCGGCAGCCATCATAGTTGCACGGGCAGAAGCTTTATCTCCCATTTTATCGATCATATCTGGAGACGCACCAATAAATTTGATGTTGTGTTCCTGACAGATCTTGGAAAACTTAGAGTTTTCGGCTAGAAATCCGTATCCTGGATGAATAGCATCTGCATTAGTAATTTCTGCAGCAGCTATTATATTTGAAATCTTTAAATAAGAAAGATTACTGGGAGGTGGACCTATACAAACAGCTTCGTCTGCAAATCTCACGTGAAGACTTTCGGCATCTGCAGTAGAATATACCGCAACTGTTTTAATCCCCATTTCCCTACAGGTACGAATAATTCGCAATGCGATCTCACCCCTGTTGGCAATTAATATTTTTTTAAACATACCTTTATATTTTTTACTGAAAAAGTAAAATTAAAATCTGTTAAGAAGGTCGATTTATGACGGATCTACCAAGAATAATGGCTGATCGAATTCTACTGGGGAAGAATCGTCTACTAGTACTTTTACGATCTTACCAGAAACTTCACTTTCAATTTCATTGAAAAGTTTCATAGCTTCGATCACACAAAGAACATCTCCTACTTTAATACTATCTCCTACTTCAACAAAAACAGATTTGTCTGGAGATGGTTTACGGTAGAATGTTCCAATAATTGGAGATTTTACAGTGATGTAATTATTGCTTTCTTCAGCTGCTGGCTTTGCAACATTTCCGCTTGGAGCTTCTGTGTTTTGTGCAGGCGCCTGAGCTTGTTGTGGCATTGCTTGCTGTTGCATTTGCCCTTGCATTGGCATTTGTTGGAAGTAAGTTGGTTCCTTTTCTTCAGATCCTGTTTTAATGGTGATCTTAATATCATCCATTTCAAGTTTTACCTCACTAGCACCAGACTTCGCTACAAACTTGATTAAATTTTGAATTTCTTTTATATCCATAATCAGAATATTAGGGTGTTGGTTTATTAAGAATTGT
The DNA here is from genome assembly GCA_964636585.1 of uncultured Antarcticibacterium sp. Classification (GTDB taxonomy): domain Bacteria; phylum Bacteroidota; class Bacteroidia; order Flavobacteriales; family Flavobacteriaceae; genus Gillisia. Next base: position 11,635 of record CAZWSP010000056.1, on the reverse strand, counting down.
ACGCCCATTTAAGATAGATAGATCCCCAAGTGAATCCTCCTCCGAAAGTGGCAAATATTAAATTATCTCCTTTTTTAAATAGTTTCTCGTAATCACTTAATAATAACGGAAGTGTTGCAGAAGTTGTATTTCCATAACGCTCGATATTCATAAGTACTTTATCTTCTTGTAAATTCATTCTGCTTGCTGTAGCAGCAACAATCCTTTTGTTGGCTTGATGCGCTATTAACCAGTTTACATCTTCATTAGATAGATTATTGCGCTTCATGATTTGTTCACTAACATCTGCCATGTTGGAAACTGCATATTTAAATACCGTTTTCCCATCTTGCTGTACATAATGTCTTTTGCTGTGAACCGTTTCTTCTGAAGGCGGCATTAAAGAACCACCAGCTTCAATTTTAAGAGAATGTCTCCCAATCCCGTCACTGCGTAAAATTTCATTCTGAAAGCCTAAACCCTCATTATTTGGTTCAAAAAGAACCGCACCTGCTCCATCACCAAAGATAATACAGGTAGTTCTATCTGTATAATCTATAATTGAAGACATTTTATCTGCACCAATAACCAAGATCTTTTTGTAACGCCCAGATTCTATATACGCACTTGCTGTAGACATTCCATAAAGAAATCCTGAGCAGGCAGCTTGAAGATCGTATGCAAAAGCATTGATGGCTCCAATCTGAGTTGCTACATGCACTGCAGTAGCCGCAACTGGCATATCTGGAGAAACAGTTGCTAGTAAAACTAGATCTATTTCTTCTGGGTTTATGTTAGCTTTTTGTATTAGGTCTTGTGAGGCTTTTATGGCCATATAAGACGTTCCTAAAGTAGGGTCTTTAAGGATGCGACGTTCTCTAATTCCTGTGCGTGAAAAAATCCATTCATCATTGGTGTCCACCATTTTCTCCAACTCTTTATTGGACAAAACATCGTTAGGGACATAGGCACCTACAGCGGTAATTGCTGCTGTGATTTTACTCATAAAAATCGAATTTTAAACTCTTTACACCAGTCAAGAACTAGTGCTTAGAATAAGAAAAGTACTAAAAATTCTTCGAATCGGGGTGCAAAATAAGGCCTTTTTAGGACTTATTCAACTTAAAACAAAAAACTCCCACAATGTGAGAGTTTGTAAATTTGCAAAGCTCTAGAATTAAGCTTGAACTTCTTCTGTATTATCGATTAAAACCTGACCACGGTAGTATAATTTACCTTCATGCCAATGAGCTCTGTGATACACATGTGCTTCTCCTGTAGTAGGATCTTTAGCAATTTGTGGAACAGTAGCTTTATAATGTGTTCTTCTCTTATCTCTTCTCGTTTTGGAGATTTTTCTCTTAGGATGTGCCATTGCTACGTATTATTTATCGTTTAATAAGTTTTTTAATTTATTCCAGCGAGGATCTATAATTTCCTCATTTTCATTATTTTCACTATTCCCTTCTTTTGGGCTTAGCTCCTCTAATTTATCTAGTACATCAGACTTTAATGTACCATCTTCAATTCCAGGGTGTATTCTTTTAAGCGGAACAGACAATACGATAAGCTCATAAATATATTGAGCTATATTGATCTCGTATTCGCCATGAGGTAATATTAATAATTCCTCATTGTCATCGTTAAATTCAGATCCAAAATTAACCACCAATCTAAGATCGCCTTCTAAAGGCATATCAAAAGTTTCGTTGGTAAGATCACAATTTACATTAACCGTTCCCGAAGCTTCGAAAAAAAACTCCATCATGGTAGCTTTTTTTTCAAGTACTACATCTACCTGTAGATTAGCACTATTAAAATCTTCGTATTCAAAATGTTCAAAGAACTCTCTATTAATCTCGTACTCGAAATTGTGTTTTCCAACTTTCAGACCCACGAATGGGATTGTATATGTTGCTAATTTCCTCATAACATCATCGTTTTCACGCGCCTGCCCTCGAGCTAAGGCAGGTGCAAAGATATAAAATATAATGAATTATCAATTCGTTATAAACAAAATTTTGTTTATATCTTTTTACCTAGTTTTTTCAGGGGATTGCGGGTGATATCTTGGTATTCTTTTCGTGTTTTATAGATTTCCATTGCTTTAAAAACAGCTTCTTTAAATGAATTTATGTTAGCGCAGTCTTTTCCAGCAATTTCAAATGCAGTTCCGTGATCAGGAGATGTTCTTATCTTGCTTAATCCAGCAGTATAATTTACACCTTCTCCAAAAGATAGGGTCTTAAACGGAATTAATCCCTGATCGTGATAGGAAGCAAGCACAGCATCAAAATTTAAATGATTTTTACTTCCGAAAAAGCTATCTGCTGCATATGGCCCATAAACAAGATTTCCTTTATCTCTTATTTTCTGAAGCGTAGGTTTTAAGATTTCTTCATCTTCATTCCCAATTAATCCATTATCTCCACTATGCGGATTAATTCCTAGAACAGCAATTTTAGGTTTAGAAACTCTAAAATCCTGTTTTAATGTTTTAGTAATAATACTAATCTTCTTTTCAATTAATTCTGGTGTGATCTCATTCGCAATATCCTTCAACGGCACATGATCTGTCAATAACCCAACTTTTAGCGTGTCGGTTATCATAAACATCAAGCTATCTCCTTTTAATTGCTGAGCAAGATAGTTGGTGTGTCCAGGAAATTTAAAAGATTCAGATTGAATGGTGTTCTTATTAATTGGTGCAGTTACCAGAACATCTATATCATCACTAATAAGTGCATTGGTAGCCGCTTCCAAAGATTTAAACGCATATTTCCCACTTTCAAGATCTTCCACTCCAAAATTGATAACCACATTTTCCTTCCAAAGGTTAACCACATTTATTTTACCTTCTATAGCCTGAGAAGCATTTTCAATCCCTTGAAAATTTAAAGAAAGGTTGAAATGTTTATTTAAGAAATTCAAAGTTTTTACTGAAGCAAAGATCACTGGCGTACAAAACTCCAGCATTCTAGCATCTTCAAAAGTTTTAAGAACGATCTCCCCTCCTATCCCATTTAGGTCTCCTATGCTAATTCCAAGTTTTATCTTTTGAACAGACTTCATAATTATTCCCCTTTTTTATTTCTATTTTTACCATACAAATGTAACAATAATCTACGACCATGTTTACCGGAATTGTTGAAGAAGTAGGAGAAATAGTTGAAACAACACAGGATAGGGGCAACTTACATATAAAAGTATCTGCCAAACTGACTCAAGCTCTAAAGATTGACCAAAGTGTATCCCACAATGGGGTTTGTCTCACCGTAGTAGATATAAATAATAGCATATATACGGTTACAGCAATTCATGAAACTTTAGAGAAAACCAATTTAGGCACCATAAAAAAAGGAGATTCGGTTAACCTGGAGCGCGGGATGAAATTAGGTGCTCGACTAGATGGACACCTAGTTCAAGGCCATGTGGACCAAACTGCTAGTTGCATTAAAATTTCTGATGAACACGGAAGTTGGGTTTATACTTTTAAATATGACGAAACTCAGGGGAACATTACAATAGAAAAAGGTTCTATTACGGTGAATGGAGTCAGTTTAACGGTAGTAAATTCAAAACGAAACGAATTCAGCGTCGCTATAATCCCTTATACTTATAATAACACCATTTTTAAATTTCTAAAAGAAGGAGATCTTGTTAATTTGGAATTTGATGTAATAGGTAAATACGTAAAACGATTAACCGAGTTTCGTTAAACAGCTTTTCTAGATCTCACATAATAGATCCCTAAACCAAGTCCGGCTATTATTAAGAATGGAATTTTTGAGTCTAGCGGAAGCCCCGGTGGTGGAGGCACTCCTTGTCTGCATTCTCTTACGGGTCTACAATCACCCCTACAAAAACGTTCTCCTGGTTCACAATTGTTTTGTGCATAACTCTCAAAATTAGTTGCGGTAAGTAAAACAAATAATATTAAAAATGTGCGAATGGCATTTGCCATTATTGACTTAGGACCAGAAAAGAATAACCTAGCGCTGTTTTTAGCGCATAAAAAAACCGATCTTATTTCTAAGACTAAGTAGATTAAGGTTTTTCTCATCATAACTAGGCGCAATTTACTTTATATCTTATCACTAAATAACAAGTTTTAGAATATTAACGTATTTAATCTCTAAAAAGTTTTAAAAAAAGCAGTTTTTCTAAAAACCCTTGTAAAAATAGCAAGTTGCTCTAATTACCTCATTCTAAATTGAATTTTTTCGCAAGAGCTATTTAAACAATTTATAAGTCCTCTTTTAATAAATTTAATAGAATGGGCATTTAATGTATTCATCCTTAATGATTAAGGAATAATTATTTAGGGTAGATTAAAGATACACTTCTATCATTCAAAATGAAAATTATTTTTTGAGAGCCGATTTTGAAGTTCAAAAATCATTTGAAGTTTTTCAAAACATAAAAAAACCTCTCACAAAGAGAAAGGCTTTTTTTTAAAAGCGGCCCAATATTTTCAAAATTTAACCTGCAGCCATATTTCAGAAAGAGACAATTGGGCAATCGTAACTATTCCCAATAATAAGATTCTCCAATTACTTTTTCCGTAAAACTCTCCAAAAGCAGTAAACCATGAAAATCGTTACCGAGAGTTGGACGGCCAACATTATAAAAAGTGGTTCAGGATTCATATTTAGTTATTTTATTTCTTTTTTTGTGAGCCAGAAAAACAAGTATACTGATAAACAAAAATAAGCTGAACAGTACCAATCTTGACATATTTGAATAAAAGATCTGCTTTTGGAGAAAATCCATTTGCATAGGATCTGTAACAACTAATAATTCTTCTCTAAGTTTTGTATTCGTGATTTGTTTAATTAAAGAATTATTATCTAACGCCCAGCCTTGACCGCTTATAAAATCTGATATAACGCCAACCCAATTATTTCCTTCGGGTGCAACTAGAGCTCCCAGAAATACAGCTAATAGTAGAACCGGAGTTACATATTTTATAACCCACTTAAAAAAGAGAGGTATTTTCATATCTGCTCCTAGATTAATTTCCTTCCAGCCCTTATCAATTCCGAAGACCCATGCAAACAAAATTGTTTCGGCTAAAGCAAAAACAACAAGAGACACGGTTCCTGCCCAATAGTCATATTGATCAAAAAACCCGTATTGATAAAATAGGATACATGGAAGTCCAAGACAGAAAGTTAAAAATCCAAAGGAATAGGCTCCTTTTGATAAATTCCATCCAAATTCATCCCGCATGAAACCTATCCATGGAGTTCCCATTGCTAATGAAGAAGTTATTCCTGCAAAGAAAAGTAGGCCAAACCAAAACAATCCTGCTATTGCAGAAAAGAAAGTGCCCCATTGGTTAAACAAGAAAGGCATAGTTTGAAAAGCAGTTCCAAAACTCATGTTTTCTTTAATCCAATCAATGCCAAAATATCCTGCAGCAATTGGAATAACTATTAGGCTACCTAATACTATTTCTACAAACTCATTTGTAAATCCTGCAGAGGTTGCATTAAGAGCAATATCATCTTTGCTACCAAGATATGCTGCATAACAATGTATTGTACCCATTCCTACAGAAAGTGTAAAGAATATTTGCCCTGCTGCAGCAAGCCACACTTTTGGGTTGTACAAGGAATTATAATCTGGAGTCCATAAAAAATTTAAACCATCCCATGCATTACCCAGCGGAAACTCTTCAGAGGCAGCGCTGGTTCCCAAAGTAAGTCCTTTTATAGCCAAAAAGATACCGAATAAAATAAGAAGAGGCATTCCTATTTTTGCAACTCGCTCAATGCCCGAAAGCCCTTTGCTTAAAATATAGGTGTTTATTAAAATACAGATAACGAAAAATAAAATTGCTTCATTGGGAATACCCAGAAACGAAGTTTCCATTCCAACATAACTATCAAAATAATTTGCGATTTTGGATTGAGAAAGGCCTTGAAAAGTTCCTTTTATGCTGTGAAAAGCGTAAGATAAAGTCCAAGATTCTATGTAGCAGTAATATGCTGCTACAGCAATATTGGTGAAAATCCCAAATACCCCAAGGTATTTCCAAATAGAGTTCTTACCCATTGAATCTAGAATATAAGGAGTAGAATGATTCCCTCGTTGTCCACCGAAACGACCCATTGACCATTCGATCCATAATAATGGCAGCCCCATCAAAACAAAACAAATTAGATAAGGAATAATAAAAGTCCCACCTCCATTCTGAACAGCTTGAACCGGGAATCTTAAAAAATTACCTAGCCCAACCGAATTTCCCGCCATTGCAAGTATGAGGCCCAGACGGCTACCCCATTGTTCTTTTTGCACACTCATAAGTAAATAATAATCTTTGATATATGAATATAAACTAAGAACTCGGGTTTAGAATAAGCTTCTTAGTTGTGTCTCCTATTGATTTCTACATTAAAAAAAGGAGCTTAGAGCATTTTAATTTTATAGGAATGAATGGAAAGGAAAAATAATTTTATCGCTATAACTTATCAATAGAGGGCTTTACATTTTCTTTAAAATTATAGTAACTATACCATTGCTAATAATATGGAAAAGGAGATAACCTAATGAAGATTTAATGAGGTTAGAAGTTTTACTATCAATAAAGAGTTCTAGTAAATTTGCGTTCGCAATATCAAATTTTCTTTCTCTGAGTTTAGCCATGGAAATAATTTTTCTAAATTATCACGAACATTTTTCGAGAAGTTTGACATGAGAAAGCCTAACAGTAAGAAGCCCACAAAATCTAAATTGAGAATTTATTTATAATTAATCTCCCTGCGAACTAATGAGATAAAACATAAAACCGTTTATTTAAACGGTTTTATGTAGTGTGCATTAATTTATTCTGACCTATTGAACTACAGTAGAATCTACTACAGTGGTATCCACTTCTTCCACAACTGGAGTTTCGATTACTTCAGCAGGAGCTTCATAAACTTCTTCTGATTCAACATTGGTTTCAGCAGTGTTTTCTTTACATGAAACTACACTTAGCACTAATGCAAGCGCATAAAAGGAAAGTAATAATTTTTTCATTTTTTGATATGAATTTGGTTATTTGATGAAGCAAATGTATATTATTTTCTAACACGCAATTTTTTTTACAAAAAAATTTTTAGAAAATTTATAGTGGTTTGAATATCCGGATTGTAAAGAAGAAAACAGTGTTTATTTTAGTGATTAAAATATTATTGAATCTGAAATTTTTTTTAAAATTTAACATATTTAATATATACATTTGATGTACAATTGATTGAAGGTACAATGCAAAATATAAGAACGCTAGGTGTTTTATTCATGTTGCTTTTAGCCAGCAGTTCCTTTCATGCGTTCTCAACAGATGTAAATCCTATATCCTTAGATAATGAGATTACTGCCCAGTTATCTGAAGATCTTGTTGACCTTTCCACTTCACATCTAACAACTTCTATAGATAATTTTAATACCCGATTATCTTTCCCATCCATTGCTATTCTTACTGGTGAAGATTCCAGACTACTATCAAAGTCTAGGGCTTATTATTTCAGCAGTCATTTTTTAGTGCCTGGACTAAGTCTTCCGGACATCCTTTTTCCCTATCATACATTTCTGTAAAATCCTTTCGCAGGCTATACTTCCTGTAAACATTGCCTTAGCTTAATTTTCCATTGTGATAATTCAGCTTTTAACTGTAAGGATTAATATTTAAAATTCAGAAAAATGAAAATAGATTTTATCATTGTTTCGGGTATATTGGTGATTTTATGTTTTATCCCATTTATCCTATTACCATTTCTAGTTAACACAAAAAGAAAAAACCTCCGAAGAAAATTTAAGGAAGAAGCATTAAGGTTAAGTTTAAACATTTCTTTTAAACTTAACTGGAATACCAATATTGCAGGAATCGATATTTTAAAGAAGCAATTTTTATTCGTTCAAGAACCTGACAGTGATTTTCTGATCCATCACGTCGATCTAACCAAGGTAAGTCTGGTTAAAATTTTATCTCATTTTGAGGAATATAGATCAAATAACAAACCTGTAAAAAACCTCACCAAAATAGATTTAGAGTTTTACGAAATCAATACAACATCACCATTAACGGTTAATTTATTTAACTACGCACTTAACTATACCCAAGATTATGAAATTAAAAATGCAGAACTATTGGTGATGGAGTTGCAAAAGTATTCGAATGCTATAACAATTTTAAAACATACCGCTTAATCTTTTTCAATTATATCTTATTAACTTTTGGTCTGCTCCATTTCATAAACGGAGCAGATTAATTGTTATACCAAGCTTCAGCTAAGCACAAAATAAATTAGATCTAACCATACAACTTAGAGTTGCGACACTTGTTTAATTCAGCTGGATTTAGTTGTAAAAATGGATAAAGAGGTACACATTAAATTTGGAAAAATAATTAATAATAATAATTTCGATATGTTTTAAATCCTAGTCTTCCTAGAATAATTTCTCCAATCAAATTAATGTGCAACAGCTATTTAAAAGTTATTTCATTTATTGAGTTTCAGAAATTACCTGTTTAAAATATTAACCTTAGAAACTTAAAATTATAATATGTTCAATGATATATTAACTTCAATGTTCTGGAGTATTTCTCCTTTCGGGGAAGCAAAAGTTGGAATACCCTATGCTATTTTTAATGATGTTAATTACTATGTGGCTTTTACTGTTTGCTTTGCTGCCAATGCGATGGTATTCCCAGTAATGCAATTCTTCTTGAATAATGTTAATAAATATTTACTTAAATGGAGATTCTATAAAAAATCTGCCTTGTATGTGGCAAGAAAAGCAAAATTTGGAGCTGGTAAAAATGTGCAGAAATATGGCTTTTGGGGATTATTAATTTTTGTAATGATTCCCATCCCAGGTACCGGTGTTTATGCAGGCACCATTGCTGCCTGGTTATTTGGTATCGAAGTTAAAAGAGCTTTTATTGCTAACACAATTGGAATTTATCTTTCGTGTGTAATTGTATGGACTATAACTGTGCTAACAATAGAAGGAATTAATTAGTTCGGAAAAACAGAATGATCATTAAAATTAAACAATTTGAAAAATAAAAAACTTGCTTTGCATTGGCAAATACTTCTTGGGATGTTAGCGGGAATATTTTTTGCCCTATTGGTTTCACAATTTTCATGGGGTGCCGATCTAGTTAAGGATTGGGTTAAACCCTTCGGGAACATATTTATAAATTCTCTTAAACTTATAGCAGTCCCTCTCATCCTAGCCTCTTTGATAAAAGGTGTTTCAGACCTTGGGGATATTACTAAGTTATCACAGATGGGTACTAGAACGGTCTTTACTTTTATTATCACCACTTTCGTGGCAGTATCTATTGGGTTAGTACTTGTAAATGTAATTAAACCGGGGAATTCCATTTCAGAAAATACCCGTACTAATTTGTTAAACAGTTATGCAAGTGATGTTCAAAGCCGAATTGAAATTGCACAGGATCAAAGAGAAACTGGTCCACTTCAGGCACTGGAGGATATAGTACCATCAAATATAATCTTTGCAGCCGGTGACAATACTAAAATGCTTCAGGTGATATTCTTTGCAGTTATCTTTGGAATAGGTCTCATATTGATCCCGGCAGAAACAGCTAAACCGGTAAAGGATTTTTTTAACGGCTTTAATGAAGTAATCCTGAAAATTATAGATCTCATTATGATGGCAGCACCTTATGGAGTATTTGCATTGCTGGCATCCTTGATTGTGGAATCGCCTAGTGCCGATCTTTTTTCTGCCTTGGCATTATATGCCATAACAGTTATTACAGGCTTAATTTTAATGCTTGCTTTTTACGCCTCCATTGTCTGGATATCTGCGGGTAAAACACCCAAGTTTTTCTATAACGCCATTGCCCCTGCCCAATTGCTCGCTTTTTCTACCAGTTCTAGTGCAGCTACACTTCCGGTTACCATGGATTGTGTAGAAAATAATCTAAAAGTTCCTAAAGAAGTGGCTAGTTTTATTCTGCCCATTGGGGCTACGATTAATATGGATGGCACCAGCCTTTATCAGGCAGTGGCTGCAGTATTTATTGCACAGGCCTTTGGAATTAACCTCGATTTAGGAGCCCAACTAATGATTATTGTAACGGCCACCCTAGCTTCGATAGGCTCTGCCGCAGTTCCAGGTGCTGGAATGGTGATGTTGGTTATAGTTCTTGCTCAAGCTGGCATTCCTGAGGCCGGTCTGGCATTAATATTTGCAGTTGACCGTCCTCTAGATATGTGCAGAACAGTGGTAAACGTTTCAGGAGATGCCGCTGTTTCAGTAATGATCGCTAAGTATGTGAATAAGAAGGAAAATGTGAATCTCAACGCGACTTAGATTTTGTTATTGATACTGATGAAGACATCGATTTCTTTAAAAAGTAATCCATATTCATCGTTTCGTAAAATACTATAATGTAACAGGAATATAAGAATGAAGTGATTTTTATAAGGCGGTTTGAAACTTATCATTTAGAAATATAATCTGCCCTACCTTCTGTATGGAATTAACTAATACGGAAAGCAATTTAATTTTTAATCCTAAATAGTTTAATCCCTTACACTGATTAAAAAAAACTCATTTTGCCACTAGTATCAAATCTCCGGAGATTAAATTTTCTCTATTCATTTTATATATATTTACTCATATTTTAAATTGCTTGTCTATGATCATTTGGATAATTTTTATCTCATTTATTTTACTTTTTCTAGCTCTCGATCTTGGAGTATTTAATAAAAAGGCTCACGTAATTAAAGCTAAAGAAGCGGCTATTTGGACCAGTGTATGGGTTTCTGTTGCTCTTGGTTTCTCCGGGGTAATTTGGTGGCTGTTTTCCCAGGAACTAATGGCGAATCCCACAGGAATAACTCCAGATGATGCCGTACTTAAATACGTTACCGGTTATTTAATTGAATTATCCCTTAGTATCGACAATGTTTTTGTGATTGCGATTATCTTCAATGCTTTTAAAATACCTGATCTTTATCAACACAGGGTTCTTTTTTGGGGAATCTTAGGAGCCATTGTTTTCCGGGCCCTTATGATTATTTTTGGAGTAGCATTAATTAACCAGTTCGATTGGATTGTTTATGTTTTTGGTGCTTTCCTTATTTATACGGCTTATAAAATGTGGAAATCTGATGATTCAGAATTTAATCCGAAGAATTCCTTCATTTTTAAAAAAATGAGAAAGGTTCTTCCATACACTACTTTTATGGATGGGGATAAATTCTTTATTAAGAGGATGGGAATTCGTGTTGCTACACCGCTTTTCATGGCCCTTATCATCATAGAACTTACAGATATTCTTTTTGCACTTGATAGTATTCCTGCTATCCTAGCCATTACGGCAGATCCTTTTATAGTATTCAGTTCTAATATTCTTGCTATCCTTGGATTAAGGTCTATGTACTTTCTTATTTCGCGTATGCTAAATAAATTTCGATACATTAATTATAGTTTAGTATTGATCCTTGCATATGTAGGATTAAAACTGATCTTTTCACACCATATAGAAATTCCTGAATGGCTTTCCTTGGCAGTAATAGGGCTTTCCTTGGCCGGAGGAATAGTGGCTTCTGTTATGATTCCGAGTAAAGAAAATGAAGATTTGGATGAATAAAAAACTTTAAAGTTAAGAGGGTAACTGAACAAA
>CAZWSP010000055.1:0-19739 GCA_964636585.1 uncultured Antarcticibacterium sp. | reverse complement strand
TCAATTCTCAATTCTCAATTCTCAATTCTCAATTCTCAATTCTCAATTCTCAATTCTCAATTATTGTTTTCTGTGCGCCAATACTACAGGCGGTTCTCCATTAAAAGGATTGGTAATTCTTCCTATGGTCTTGGCTCCTAGAGAAGCAGCGCGCAACACGCTTCTGTCTCCATATCTGTTTCTAATAGTATCCATGGCATTATATAAATGCAGGATCTCCTCATTATCATCAAAAAGGTTTATCTGGTAATTTCCTCCTGCCAAGTGGCTAAATCGTATCCCAATAAGTCTTACTAAAAGTCGGCGGTTATATAATTTTTTAAAGAGCTCCTGGATCTTTGGCAACAAAATATGATCTGCACTGGTGTATGGGATCTTGAGTTGTTTGGTGTAGGTATTAAAATCTGAATATCTAATTTTCACGGTGATGCAAGAGGTAAGTTTATCTCCCCGCCTTAATTGATAAGCAAGATTCTCTGTCATTGCTATTAGAATGGCGGCTAACCTATTTACATCTATGGTATCCCTATCAAAAGTACGTTCGGTAGAAATAGATTTTCGTTCGCAATAGGGGATCACCGGGGTGTGATCTATTCCCTGCGCGCGTTGCCATATGGTAGTGCCATTGGCGCCTAACACTTTTTGCAACATTTCTAAAGGCATTTCTTGAATGGTCTTTATTTGGCGCACTCCCAGATTTCTCAAGGTTTGATAGGTTTTATCTCCAACCATCGGAATCTTTTTTACTGAAAGTGGCGCCAAGAATTCCTTTTCAAAACCCGAATCTATTTTTAGCTGATTGTTTGGTTTAGCTTCATTAGTAGCTACTTTAGAAACTATTTTGTTTACGGAAAGTCCGAAGGAAATAGGTAACCCGGTTTCTCTTATTATTCTGCTTCGTAATTCTGAAGCATATTTATAACATCCAAAAAACCGATCCATTCCCGTGAGATCTGCATAAAATTCGTCTATGCTAGATTTTTCAAAAAGAGGCACATCTTCCTTTATAATATTGGTTACATCTGTAGAGTATTTAGTGTAGGTGCTGGCATTGCCTCTAATAACGGTGGCTTCAGGGCAAAGCTGTTTGGCCAGTTTCATAGACATTCCGGAGTGAACGCCAAAAGCTCTGGTCTCATAACTACATGCTGCTACAACGCCACGATCGCTCGTACCTCCTACTAATAAAGGCCTGTGAAGCAACCGAGAATCTATAATGCGCTCTACCGAAACGTAAAAGGTGTCTAGATCCAGATGTAAAACAGTTTTTGTCATGGTATAGAATCCCAAAGCTTAGATTTGGAATGTTTACAAAATTATGGAATAATTCCTATATGTTGGAATAATTCCATTGTTAAAATTGGAGTTATTCCAAAAAAAAGTATATTTGTGTATGGGAACAGATATAACACTAGAGGTCAAGCGGTTCAAAGAAATTCGTGACGACCATAATTTTACTCAAAGTGAATTTGCCGAACTGCTTGGAATAAAAAATTCTACGGCAGATATTGAGCGTGGTCGTACCAAATTATCTGGTAAGATAGTTGCCGAGCTTTTGAAGCAATTTGGAGTAAATCCACTATGGTTGTTTGGAGAAAGTGCTCAGAAATATCTTCAGATCAATAAAGGAGACGTAAGTCCTAAAGTAGTTACGGTTAATAGTGGAGAAGAAGAAAATATCGTTCTTGTAAATCAGAAAGCAGCTGCCGGGTATCCACATAATGTACAAGATATAGATTGGTATCAGCAATTACCTGCATTCGATATTCCATTACCGGAATATAGAAATGCTTCTTATAGAGGATTCCAGGTAGAAGGAGATAGTATGATGCCTAACTTGAGACCCGGAGAATGGGTATTGGGAAAAGCTATTCCTAACATTGGAGAAATAAGTGCCAATAAGATCTATGTGGTGGTATTGTATGATTCTGTTTTGGTAAAAAAGATCCAGAGGCTGGATGATCTCTTTAAAATAATGCTTATTTCGATTAATGATGAGTATGCGCCTGTAGAAGTTAAGATAGGAGATATTCAAGAATTATGGCAGGTAAACAGCAAGCTTACTTTTAGCATAGATGCTACTTCAGAAAGTGGTTTATTAAAACAGCTTCAGGAATCTATGGAAGAATTAAAAAGCGAATTCAAAACTTTTAAGCATTAAAAAATCCATCTTGGTTAGAGATGGATTTCTTATAATTTAGTTGATGGAAAGGTGCTAGTTAGTCTACTGCATCTTCTACATCATCAGCTACTTTTTCTACAGTCGATTTTTCACGACATGAGGTTAACGCAATACTAGTAGTAAAGGTTAGCGCTAATAAAAAAACAATTTTTTTCATAATTTAAGTTTTTAGTTATAGTTAATTATAAACTTTATTATCACTAATACTACTTATTACATAGCGCCTAGAAAATTCTAGTTGCCTATAGAACTAGAAACAATAATTAGTTATCGTCAGTTCCGTCAAGTTCATCACCAACTTCGTTAGCTGCATTGTCTACTGCATCTCCAGTTTCGTTAGCTGCATTTTTAATAGCATCTCCAGTATCATCTGCTGCTTCTTCTAGATCATTGTCAACATCGTCCATGTCATCCATGTCATCACTCATTTCCATGTCATCACTTTCTTTTGCAGTGTCTCTACATGAAGTAAAAAATGCGCTAAGCGTAAACGCTGTTGCAAGTACTAAAATTGATTTTCTCATAAGTTTAATTTTAATTAGTTATTGGTTTGTTTGGCTTCCTATTAATTTTTAAAGAAATAGGGTATAAATATATATAAATTTCAATAAAAAAATAATTTTTATTGAAATAAGGCAATGTCTAGTTGTCGTCTCCTATATCTTCTATTCTTTTATCCACTTCTTTGTTAACTTCATTGTCAACTTTTTCGGCGGTTCTCTCAAGAATTCCTTTGTTTTTTTCCACCTGTACAGGCTCTGCCTTTTGGGTTTCAACTCGAACTTCTTTTACGATCACAGTTTCCTTTTCTGGAGTTTCGTTATCTCTACAAGAAACAAAAGCGGTGGATGCAGTAATAATAAAAGCTGCTAAATAAATTACTTTTTTCATGATATGGGTATTTCAAATTATACTCCGAAATTACTACTTATTAAAATGCAGTGCTCAAATTTTTGGAATTTTTTAATATAATTGGAGGAGTTGTACCAGATTTGCTATTAAATTTTATGACTTTTAACATAATAATCTCTCAGATAAGTTGTTACGATATTTGTTGCGCCTCGATTATTTTCTATAAAATTCCCAGCAATTTCACCCGTATTCTTTCTGAAACTAACATCTTCTATTAGTCTAATTAAAACAGCATTAAATTCTTCTGAAGATTTTACCGCAAATAATCCATTTAGCGCTTGAAGCTTTTGAGCTTCGGGGAAATTTTCAAAATTATTCCCAGTGATTATGGGAATGGAGAAAGCTGCAGGTTCTAAAATATTATGCAATCCAGTAGTTCCCACTGCGCCACCAACAAAAGCAATAGTTGCATAACTATATACTTTGGTAAGTAAGCCAATAGTATCTAGAATTAGAACTTGATAATTGGCTAGGTTTTCCTGATTTCTTTCTGAAAACGTAATGGATGCCGCAGTTATGTTTTTTTGAAATTTCTGAATTCTTTCGGAATCTATCGTATGAGGCGCTATAATAAATTTTATATCCTGATTATTCTGAAGTAAAAATTTCTGAATATATTCTTCTTCTTCTGGCCACGAACTTCCGGCAACAATACAAAGTTTGTCGTCTATGAATTCTTCGATAAAATCTAATGAATTATCCTGCTGAAGCTGATTGGAAACCCGATCAAATCTGGTGTCGCCACTTATAGTTACATTCTTAAATCCTATAGAATTCAACAATTGCTTCGAGTTTTCATTCTGAACAAAGAAATGATCGAAAGCTTCCAAGGGTTTTTTAAACCAAGAAATATCAGATTTAAAGAAGACTTGGTCTTCCCTAAATCCACCTGAAACTAATAGCGTAGCAATATTTCTTCTTTTTAATTCATTTAAAATATTAGGCCAAAAATCGTATTTAATAAAAATGCTGAGATATGGATGGGTGAGATCTAAAAACTTTTTGGCATTTGCTGCAGTATCTAAAGGAAGGTAAACTACGGCATCTGCAGGGGTAGATTTCTTTTTGACTTCATATCCAGATGGAGAGAAAAAACTAAGCACAATTCTATGGGTAGGAAATAATTCTTTAACCGAGTTAATAATTGGTAAGCCTTGCTCATATTCTCCCAAAGATGCCACGTGAAACCACACCACTTTGTCTTCAGGTTTAATTGAAGCTTTTAATATGGAAAAGGTTTCGTTGCGTCCATCTACAAATAATTTCATTTTTGGACTGAATAATTTAGTGATCGGAAGTGCTTTTTCCGCTAACCAAATCAATATGTTATAAAGTGTTTGCAAACTTTTTTATTTGATTGCTAAAATACCTCTTTCCTAAAAATAGCATTGGTGATAGGTGCTATATTTTGTATTTTCGTGGCACTTCAAGAAAAATTAGATGAAAAAGATACAAATGGTTGACCTTCAGGGTCAATATAGTTCAATAAAAGACCAAATAAACACTTCTCTTCAGGAAATAATGGATACTTCTGCTTTTATAAACGGGCCAGAGGTGCAAAAATTTCAGAAAGAATTAGAAGAATACTTAGGAGTAAAGCATGTAATTCCTTGTGCTAATGGTACAGATGCTCTTCAGATAGCCATGATGGGACTTGGATTAAAACCTGGAGACGAAGTAATAACTGCCGATTTTACCTTTGCAGCAACGGTAGAAGTAATTGCATTGCTTCAGCTAACGCCAGTTTTGGTAGATGTAGATCCAGATACTTTTAATATAGACCCAGAAGCAGTTAGAAAAGCGATCACTTCAAAAACAAAAGCAATTGTTCCTGTTCATTTGTTTGGACAAACGGCAAATATGGATGCAATTATGGAGATCGCTAAAGAGCATGATCTTTATGTAATAGAAGACAACGCGCAGGCAATTGGTGCAGATTTTCATTCGAAAGAAGGGAATACCCTTAAAACTGGAGCAATTGGACATGTGGGATCTACATCATTCTTTCCTTCTAAAAACTTAGGTTGTTATGGAGATGGTGGAGCGATTTTTACAAATGATGATTCGCTAGCTCATACCCTAAGAGGAGTTGTAAATCACGGGATGTATGAAAGATATCATCATGATGTGGTAGGAGTAAATTCAAGATTAGATAGTTTTCAGGCAGCGGTTTTGAGAGCGAAATTGCCGAAATTAGATATTTATAATGAAGCTAGAAAAGCTTCAGCTTTTAAATATGATGATGCTTTTAGAGATCAACAACATATCCAAACGCCAGTGAGAACTGGGGATTGTGACACGCACGTTTTTCATCAGTATACTTTGAAGATTACCAATGGAATGCGTGATGAATTGGTAAAACATTTAAATGAGCAGGGGATTCCTTGTGGAGTGTATTATCCTATTCCGCTTCACAGCCAGAAAGCCTATAAAGATTCAAGATATAATGAAGCCGATTTTCCGGTGACCAATCAGTTGGTAAAAGAGGTGATTTCTTTGCCAATGCATACTGAGTTGGAAGAAGACCAGATAGCGCATATTGCTAAAACTATTATAGATTTTATTAATAAATAGATCAACTTATGAGAAAATTATTTTCAGTTTTTTGTGGACTTTTATTTGCTTCAACTTTGCAAGCGCAGGATATTTATATCCAAAGCGGTAAAATTGTGGATACTAAAAATGGAAAAATCCTTCAGGAGAAAACCATCGTGGTATCTGGAAATAAAATAAAAAGTATAGAGAACGGTTTTGTTCAGCCAAAAAATGAAGGTGACAGTTTGATCGATCTAAGGACCATGACCGTGTTGCCAGGACTAACCGATATGCATGTACATATGGAAGGTGAAACCAATCCGGGCGCATATTTGGAGCCATTTACCTTAAATGACGCAGATGTTGCGTTTAATTCTTTGCAATTTGCCAAAGCAACTTTGATGGCCGGTTTTACTACGGTAAGAGATCTTGGAGGAAGCGGAGTGAACATCTCTCTTAGAAATGCTATTAATAAAGGAAAAGTTGTTGGGCCAAGAATTTTTACTGCTGGTAAATCCCTTGCAACCACTGGAGGACATGCAGATCCTACAAATGGTTTTAGTCGAGAATTAATGGGTGATCCGGGACCAAAAGAAGGAGTGGTTAATGGGGTAGAAGATGCTAAAAAAGCAGTGAGACAGCGCTATAAAAATGGTGCCGATCTAATTAAGATCACAGCTACAGGTGGGGTTTTAAGTGTTGCCAAATCTAGTTCGAATCCGCAATTTACTATTGAAGAAATTAAAGCGATCACAGAAACTGCTAAGGATTATGGGTATCATGTTGCTGCTCATGCGCATGGAGATGAAGGAATGCAACGTGCAATTAAAGGTGGTGTTAAAACAATAGAGCATGGAACCTTGATGAGTGAAGAAACCATGGACCTTATGAAGGAATATAATGTGTATCTAGTTCCAACGATTACTGCTGGAAAAGAAGTTTCAGAAAAAGCAAAGATTGCTGGATATTATCCAGAGATCATAGTTCCTAAAGCATTGGAGATTGGGCCGAAAATTCAGAATACATTTGGTAAAGCCTACAAAAGAGGTGTAAATATTGTTTTTGGTACCGATGCTGCGGTGTATCCTCATGGAGAAAATGGTAAAGAATTTGGGTTTATGGTGGAAGCAGGAATGCCAGCAATGAAGGCAATTCAAAGTGCCACAATTACTCCGGCAATTATTCTACATATGGAAAATGAATCTGGGCAACTTGCCTCTGGATTTTTTGCCGATATTATTGCGGTTAAAGAAGATCCAACTGAAAACATTAAAACTTTGGAGCAGGTACAATTTGTAATGAAAGAAGGAAAAGTCTATAAAAACCTATAAGATTTTCTATATAATATAAAAGCCCTTTTCAGAAATGAGAAGGGCTTTTTTAATTTGATAAATAAGTTGAAATTAGGATATCAAAGCAGAACTCACTTCTGCGTTTCTATCTATTTTTTTAACCAATCCTTGTAATACCTTTCCTGGGCCAACTTCAATGAATTCGGTTGCGCCATCTGCGATCATATTTTTAACCGATTGCGTCCATTTAACTGGTGCAGTAAGTTGGAAAATAAGGTTTTGCTGAATTTCTTCTGGACTCGTCACTGCAAATGTGGTTACATTTTGATAGATTGGACAAATAGGCTTATTAAAAGTAGTAGCTTCTATGGCAGCTGCCAGTTCCTTTCTTGCAGGTTCCATTAGCGGAGAATGAAATGCACCTCCAACTGGTAAGATCAAGGCGCGTTTAGCTCCTTTTTCTTTTAAGACCTCACACGCTTTTTCAACTGCTTTTAGATCTCCGGATATTACCAGTTGACCTGGACAATTATAATTTGCCGCCACTACAGTTCCTTCAATATCTGCACAGATGGCTTCAACTAATTCATCTTCCATGCCTAGCACAGCAGCCATTGTGGAAGGTTCTATCTCACAAGCTTCCTGCATAGCCATGGCTCTTTTGTAAACCAACTTCAGCGCAGCTTCAAAATCTAAGGTTTTATTTGCCACTAAGGCAGAGATCTCACCAAGGGAATGTCCTGCAACCATATCCGGTTGAAAGGATTTACCCATGATCTTGCTTAAGATCACCGAATGTAAAAATATAGCGGGTTGTGTAACTCTTGTTTGTTTAAGATCTTCCGCAGATCCTTCGAACATTACATCTGTTATAGGAAATTCGAGGATAGAATTTGCTCTTTCAAAAAGTTCTTGGGCTTCAGGATACTTCTCGTAAAGATCTAATCCCATTCCTGTAAACTGTGCTCCCTGTCCTGGGAAAATATATGCTTTCATAATTTTCAATTAAAAAGCTAAAATAGAAATAAAAAAAAAGACCTCATAACAAAGAATGTTATAAGGCCTGATTATAAATAGTATCGGGTAGATTATAAATTTAACTTTCCTCTTTCTCCAACATCTGCTTTTTCTCCGGTAATTGCTGCAACTCCCATTTTTAATAAGCTTACATATTTATTAGATTTGGTATCCCAATAAAAAGCTTCTTTTGGGGTAACTTTAATTCCAGTTAAGTTTGGATCGTCTTTTCCATCGAACCATGCATCGTCAGATTTTCCATATAACTCTTGAAGTCTTGCTTTATCCAAAATAATTTCGGCAGTTCCATAGATGCTTATAAATTCCATATCTGATGGATCACTATAAAATAACTGAACTTTGGAATCGGCTTTTATATTTGCGTTGTGTTCGCTTGTTCTATTGCTTAAAAACCAAATTTCACCGCTTTCATCTACTTCCTTAGTGCTCATAGGAATTGCACTTATTGGCAATTTAGTAAGATTGGTTCCTAACATAGCAAAATCTATATCTTCAACCAATTTCTTTAATTTCTTTTTTGCGTCGCTGTTTGATAAATTTTCTATACTCATAATAATTTCAATTTTTATGCAAGATAATTTGAACGCATTAGAGAATGCGCTAAGAAACTGCCAAATAAATTAGAATGATTGTTAAGAAATGTGAAAATATTTCAGTTTAAATTAGAGCTGAAGCCGCTGATCTTTATAAGATAATCTTAAGTTTAATTTTTGCGTAAGTACGTTAAATAGGTAAAGGCATATTTATGTCTTTCATCTTTCTCATGTAATTCCTCTTTTACCAATTCCCAGTTTTCTTCGTTTATTTCAGGAAAAAAAGTATCTGCTTCAAAAGTCCCATGAATTCTGGTAAGTTCAATTTTATCTGCTACCTCAATTGCCATTTTATAAATCTCCCCACCGCCAATAACAAATGCTTCCGAATCTCCTTTACTAAAATCTATGGCTCGTTCCAAAGAGTGAACTGTAACTATTCCTTCTTTTTTAAAGTTATCTTTTCTGGTTATAACCACATGGGTTCTATCTGGCAAGGGTTGCGGAAAAGATTCAAAAGTTTTTCTACCCATTATAATATGATGCCCGGTAGTTAGTTTTCTGAACCGCTTAAAATCGTCTGGAAGATGCCATACTAAACCATTATCTTTTCCAAGTGCATTATTTTCTCCGGCAGCAGCAATTATTGTAAGCATCTTTTTAATAATTGTTTCTTGATTTATCCTGAGCGATGTATCCAGTTGAAGATTCAGTTCTTGAAGTTGAAGAATGTTGAGTTGGTAAAGGATAGTCTTTATCTACTTTAAGTTGTAACTCTGCAATTCGTTCTTTCTGCTTAGCAACCAATTTTTCCAATTGCTTTTCTTCCCATTCCTTTCCCATAAAACTATTGGTAACCCAAACATTTACAGCATGAATTAAAAAGAAGAAGGTCCAAGCTAAAATTGCCCAAACAAACCAATTATACCCCAATGGCATAAAATCTTCGCGATAGCCAATTACCACATTTACCACTATTAAAAGAACAGCACCTACTAAAAATATCACAAAATGCTGAAGTAATCTTTTCTTCTGAATGGCTCTAACCCGAGCATATTCATACATTTGGCGAGTATCTGAATCTATTTTTGAAGTGTTTTTCTTTTTAGAAAACATAATTAAAAGTACTTTAGTGGTAACCAAATTTACAGATTTTTTGGCCCAATGTTAAAGCGCTTATGAAGAAATTAAGAAAACCCTTTCCAGTTCTCAGAAATTACACTTATTTAAATACCGCTTCTTGCGGATTATTATCTGAAAAAGTATTCGAATATAGACAAGACCAAGATCTGGATTTTTTGGTCTACGGAAGCATACAGAGAGATAAGCAAGGAAAGATCTTAGAGAATGTTAGAGAAACAGTTGGTAAATTCTTCAATTGCGCTCCTAATAGAGTTGGCCTGGTTCATAATTTCTCAAGCGGATTTAATACTCTATTAGAAGGTTTAGATCCTTCATCTAAAATACTATTGCTTAAAGAAGATTATCCATCTATAAACTGGGCAGTACAATCTAGAGATTTTCCAATTTGTTATGCAACTATTTCTGAAGAGCTAGAAGCTAATATTGAAAAGGCCTTGCAAGAAAATAAACCAGAAGTTTTTGCCTTTAGTATTGTACAATATGAAAATGGGATAAAGCTAGCTACGTCGTTCTTGACAGAAATGAAGAATAAATTTCCGGACACATTGTTCGTTGCCGACGGAACTCAATATATAGGTACAGAAAACTTCGATTTCGATTCCTCTAAGATCGATGTGCTAATTGCGAGTTGTTATAAATGGATGAATGCAGGTTACGGTAATGCTATAATGCTTTTTCAGGAAGAAGTTCCTAAAAAGATAGATCCCAGAAGTGTTGGATTTAATTCGCTTCAAGGGAAATACAAAGCTCATAAAGGAAATTTTTTAGGGAAATTCGAGCCTGGACATCAAGACATCTTAAATTTTGGAAGCATCATGGCTGCCATTAAATTTAGAAATGATGTTGGAATGCCGGTAATAGAAGAGCGTATTAAGCTCTTAACTGCAAAAGCAAAACAAGAACTTTCAGATCTTGGTCTTTTGGAACCAATGGTAGTAAATAGAAAAGAACATTCTTCTATTTTTAATATTGGTGGAAATGCTCAATTGCTTCAGCACTTAACAAGCAACAATATTATTTGTTCTCTGAAGGATCCCGGAGTTCGTGTGAGTTTTCATTATTACAATACCGAAGAAGAGATAGATCTTTTAATAAGTGCTTTGAAAGACTATTTCAAGAAGTAATTATTCGCTAACCTTGATTTCTTTCCAGAAAGCAACATAATTCTCAATAGGTTTTGCGGCATGGCTTGCTTGTGGATAATACCAAGCAGCATCTTTGTTTACTTTGCCATCTACCTCTACATTGTAATAGGAGGCTTCACCTTTCCATGCACAACGTGTGGTGGTATCGCTAGGTTTAAAGTACTCAGAATTTATAGATTCCATAGGAAAATAGTGATTATTTTCTACCACTTTGGTTTCCTTACTTTCGGCAATTACGGTGTTGTTCCAAATAGCTTTCATAAATATCTGTTTTAAAATTTCAGAATTATTTTTTTCTGAAAATATAGTTTTTATAATAATTCTCTTGATCTGAAAATGAAGTAGAAACTTCTAATTCTGACTGATCTGCCAACCATTCCACTACGGCATCATCGTACTTTTGAGAGATCTCTGTATGGATGCTTTCCCAAGCTTCAAAATTTACAGTAAGATCAAGTTCTTTAATGGTAACAGCTTGCTCCTTGTTGCTTATTAAAAAGCTTTTTGCAGTTCCAGTTTCTGGGTTATACGTTTCCCAGTGAGAAAATGCATCCAGATCAAAATCGCCATGAAGTTCAGTGTTAATTCGTTCCAATAAATTTTTATTGAAGGCTGCAGTTATTCCTGCTTTATCATTATAGGCATCTAAAATGATCTGCGGATCTTTTTTCTGATCGAAACCCATAAATAACATGTCTTCAGGGCTCATTGCAACTTGAATTTGTTTCAAGAATTCGATCGCGTCTTTATGAAGCAAATTTCCAATGTTAGATCCTAAAACCAGAATCACCTTTTTTCTTGAATTATAATCTGATAATCGTTCTAAGGTTTTAAAATAAGTTCCCTGCTGGGTTTTTGTTCTAACCGTTGGAAGTTCCTTTTTTATGGATTGTTCAAGTTCGTCCAACGCATTCTGACTAATATCTACAGGAAGATAATCGAAATCTACATTTTTATCTGCCAGATATTTCAATAAGATCTTTGTTTTTTTACCATCTCCCGCACCAAGTTCTATTAGGTCGAAACCATTCGGGCCTTCAAAGGTATCAGCAATTTCTTCGGTATTTGCTTTTATAATATTATACTCGCAATTGGTAAGATAATATTCAGGCATATTCATGATATCCTGAAATAATTTATCACCCTTTTTATCGTAAAAATATTTAGAAGATAAATGCTTTGGATTGCTAGTTAAGCCGCTATAAATATCTTCCTCGAAAGCAGAAGTGAACTTAATATTAGGTATTTCTTTCATTTAATTAATGTCGATTTATTTAGCCAATCTTACACCTGTAAACTGCCATTTTAAATGTGGATGGAAAAAATTACGATAGGTTGGTCTGGTATGCTCTTCTGAAGTTGCTACAGAACCACCGCGAAGAACCTTTTGATTCACCATAAATTTCCCGTTGTATTCTCCTAAAGCGCCATCTGCTTTTTTATAATTAGGGTAGGGGCTGTATGCACTTTCTGTCCATTCCCATCTGGATCCCCATTCAAATTTAGATTGGGCAACTTCCCATTCAAACTCGGTTGGCAAACGTAAACCTTTACATTGAGAGTAGGCAAAAGCTTCATAATAGGAAATATGAGAAAGTGGAGCATCCATATTCAAAGGTTCTAAACCTTTAAGGGTGTATTGCATCCATTCATCATTTACTTTATGCCAATAAGATGGAGCAGTAATGTTGTTGGTATTTATCCATTCCCAAGCTTCAGCATGCCACAACAATACATCTTTATAACCATCGGCTTCCATAAATTCTAAATATTCCTTATTGGTCACTAACTTGTTAGAGATCTGGAATTCATTCAGCAAAACTTTATGTGAGCCAATTTCATTATCGTAAAAGAAGGAGTCTCCTTGATGCCCAATTTCATAAATCCCTTCCGGAATTTTGATCCATTCATGTTTAATGTCTTGAATTGGATTTTCTTCGAAATCGCTATATTTAGGAACCAATGGATTGTTTCCTAAAATATATTTTATATCGGTAAGTAAAAGTTCTTGATGCTGTTTTTCGTGATGACAGCCAATTTCCAGAACATTTAAGATCTCTTCTGAAAAAGTTTTGTTGGCTTCAAATAATTCTGAAATAGCTTTAGTTACATAGCTTCGGTATTTGTAGATCCAAGCTACGGTTGGTCTGGATAGGTTACCTCTATCGGTCCTTACCACTTTTTCGCCTACACTTTCGTAATAACTATTAAATACAAATGCGGAATGCTCATCGAAAAGTTGATAATCCTTTTTATATTTTTTCAGAACAAATTCTTCAAAGAACCACGTGGTATGACCTAAATGCCATTTTGGTGGAGATACATCCACAATTGGTTGCACCACATAATCTTCGATCTCCAAGGGAGCACAAATGTTTTCGGTTTGCGCTCTGGTATCTTTAAAAAGTTGAAATAATTTTTCTTTTGTAATCATAATTTTGAGCGGTAAGCAGTGCTACCTCTCAAAGTTACAATAATTTGGGGATGAGTAAAGTGAACTCTAGTTAAGGCGAAGTTAAAGTGCTATAAATAAATTCTTAGAAATTAAAAGGCATTTTGTATTTCACTTCTATCTTTTTGCCACCTCTGTGTCCTGGCTTCATCACTGGGAATAATTTAGTGATTCGTACTGCTTCCTGATTCACCAATTTTTGCGGCCCTTCTGCAGATACTTTACAAACTTTCCCGTTTTCATCTATATAAAATGTGATCACAGATCTTCCTCTTACAATCTTTCCATTGGCATCTTTTGGATACTTGAAGTTAGATTTAATATGCTTTGCTAGTTGTTTATTGAAACAATCGTCCGAAGAAGCATCACTACTTTCGCAGCCAGGCCAAACCGGTCCTATTTCTTTAACTGTGATCGTGTTCCCTTTTACAGTAACTCCTTCTTGGGCTTGGGTGTTTAATGCAAAAAGAAAAACTGAAGCGATAAAAAGTAATTTTTTCATAGTAGGTAGTATTAATTAAACTGCGACCTTTCCTTTAATGTGCGGATGTGGATCGTAGTTTTCTAGGGTGAAGTCATCAAAATTAAAGCCAAAGATATCTTTTACCTCAGGATTGATCTTCATTGTTGGAAGCGGTCTTGGATCTCGATCTAATTGCAGTTCCAATTGTTCAATATGATTGTTATAGATATGGGCATCTCCAAAAGTATGAATAAAGTCGCCAGCTTCGTATCCGCAAACCTGTGCGATCATCATTGTAAATAGGGCATAAGAGGCAATATTAAAAGGCACTCCTAAAAAGATGTCTGCGCTTCGTTGGTATAACTGACAAGATAATTTTCCATCGGCTACATAAAACTGAAAGAAGGCATGGCAAGGAGGTAAAGCCGCTTTCCCATTAGCTACATTTTCTGAAAAAGATTTAGAAGTATCTGGTAAAACTGAAGGATTCCATGCAGAAACCAACATTCTTCTGCTGTTTGGGTTGTTCTTCAAGGTATCTATTAATTCTGTGATCTGATCTATTTCCTCGCTATTCCAATTTCTCCATTGGTGGCCGTAAACTGGTCCCAGATCTCCGTTTTCATCTGCCCAATCATTCCAGATTCGTACCCCATTTTCCTGAAGATAATCAATATTGGTATCTCCTTTTAAAAACCAAAGCAGCTCATAAATAATAGATTTAAGATGAAGTTTTTTGGTGGTAACCATAGGGAAACCTTTGCTTAGATCGAAGCGCATCTGGTATCCAAAAACACTTTTAGTTCCAGTTCCTGTGCGGTCTCCTTTTTGAGTTCCGTTTTCTAAAACATGTTTTACCAGATCGTGATATTGTTGCATAGCAGATAAATTGCGTGTCTAATGAGATTAAATTCAGCAAAGAAAAATAACAGTATTGCCGTTTTCTTTCCCTAAAAGCTAAAATATGGAATTGTATTTAGTTTGGATCTGAAGCCTAGACCAAAAGTATTAATAGTTATTAACTGAATCAATTTAAGGTATATCTTATATTATTAAGAGACTATCCAATGATCATCCCTGCAATGGTTGCAGACAATAAAGATGCGATAGTTCCTCCAATAAGTGCTTTCATACCAAACTCCGATAAGGTTTTGCGTTGTCCAGGTGCTAAAGAGCCAATTCCTCCAATTTGTATCCCGATAGACGCAAAGTTGGCAAATCCACAAAGCATATACGTAGCCATGATCACAGATTTTTCGTAATTTAAGCTAAGAGCATTCATCGGATTTTTAAGATCGGCTAGTTGGATATATACAACAAACTCACTTGCGGCAAGTTTAATTCACAGCAATTGTCCCATGAGCATCATATCTTCTCGTGCAACTCCAATAAGCCACATTAATGGGGCAAACACGGTCCCGAGAATAGATTCTAAAGAGAATTTAGCGTATGGTGTATATTCTGCCATTAGACTGTTTAGGTGCGTAATTCCACCTATCCATCCAAGCAAATAATTTATCATCGCAATAAAGGCGATAAATACTAATAACATCGCAGCAACGTTCGCGGCTAATTTTAAACCTTCTGTAGTTCCATTTGCAATAGCATCTAAAATGTTAGAGCCTATTTTTTCTGAAGAAACTTCAACATTGGTATTAATAGCTTCAACTTGTGGATATAGGATCTTTGAGATCACAATAGCTCCCGGAGCTGCCATTACAGATGCTGCCAGTAAATGTTTTGCGAATTGTAATCTAAGTTCTGGATCATCTCCTCCAAGAAAACCGATATATGCTGCAAGCACACCTCCAGCCACGGTAGCCATACCACCAATCATTACCAATAACATTTCAGAACGATTCATACGCTCCAAATATGCTTTTATCATTAATGGCGCTTCAGTTTGTCCTAAAAAGATATTTCCCGCAACACTTAAACTTTCAGCTCCAGAAATACCCATAAGTTTGGTTAATACCTTTGCCATTCCTTTAACAACTATTTGAATAACTCCTAAATAGAATAATACTGAAGTCAATGCTGAAAAGAAAATAATAGTTGGTAGTACTTGGAATAAAAAGATGAATCCAAAACTTTCTACATTCATCATTCCGCCAAGTAAAAATTCACTTCCGGCACGCGTAAAGTCAAGGATGAGAACAAAAATTCCCCCTACAAATTCGAATATATTTTTTACAAAAGTGATCTTTAATACACCTATTGCAAGAAGCAATTGTGCGCCAAGGCCAATTCCGACTGTTTTCCAATTAATGGCTCGTCTACTGCTGCTAAAAAGAAATGCAATAAGTAAAAGTGAAACCATTCCTAAAACACCTCTGGAAACACTTTTAAAAGAGATTCCGGCACTTGGGATTATTTGTTTATTCGCGGTTACAGGAAGAACATTTTGAATTAATTCTGGGGTTTCCCTAAAAGAATAAGTATTGTTATTGTCTGCAATTAGAAGTTTATCTTCAGATAATTCGGTTATTCTAAAGCGTTTTATAGAATCTCCTGCTGGTTTGGTGTAAAAGAATACCAACAGATTGTTTTGATATAGATAATCTCCTTCAGCTTTTATGCTATCTCCATTTTGAGAATTTATACTGAAGTGACCTTCCTCTAAAGTTAAGTTGTCTTCTGAAGAAAATTGAGTGGCACTTTGCGTGCTATCTTGAGCGGACTCTAAAGTCCATGATTTTGAAATAGATTGGGAATGAGCGGTAATAATTCCGAATAAAACAAAGAACAGGCAATACCAATATTTCTTCATAAATAACTACTTATTTTCTTTTTGAAATCTCGTCTCTAATTCTGGCTGCCTTTTCATAATCTTCATTTTTCACCGACTGATCTAGTAAGCTTTCCAATTCATCTAGGGACATTTTTTTATAGTTGTCTCCTTCTGGTTCTAAATTTTCTGAAAGGATGTCATCTACTTGAGCTTCTATATTTTCGCCAGTTGGCGTAAGTGCACCAGATTCTCCTTTTAAAAATATCCCGGCTTTGTCTAAAATATTCTTATAAGTAAAAATTGGAGCATTAAATCTAAGAGCCAAAGCTATAGCATCGCTTGTTCTGGCATCTATTACCTCTTCAATCTTATCTCGTTCACAAATTAGGCTGGAATAGAAAACTCCATCTACCAATTTATGAATGATCACTTGTTTTACTGTAATAGCATACCTATCACAAAAATTCTTGAACAAGTCGTGAGTAAGAGGTCGGGGAGGTTTAATTTCTTTTTCCAAGGCAATGGCAATAGACTGTGCCTCGAAGGCTCCAATAACAATTGGGAGTTTTCTATCGCCGTCTACTTCACTTAAGATAAGTGCGTAGGCGCCATTTTGGGTTTGACTATAAGAGATTCCTTTTATATTAAGGCGTATTAAGCTCATATACCAATAGTTAAAAAGGGCTGTCTAAATTAGGACACAATACCAAATTTAGACAGCCCCTTTAATGCTCGCAAGTTAAAAAAATTATGCGTTTTTAGCTTTAAATTCTTTTAGTTTTTCATTTAGTTTTGGGACAATATCAAAGGCGTCTCCAACAACCCCATAATCTGCAGCCTTAAAGAAAGGCGCTTCAGGATCGTTATTGATAACAACTTTTACTTTTGAAGAGTTAATTCCCGCTAAATGCTGAATTGCACCAGAGATTCCTATAGCAATATATAAGTTAGATGCAACAGGTTTCCCTGTTTGCCCAACGTGCTCACTGTGAGGTCTCCAGCCCATATCACTAACCGGTTTAGAACATGCTGTTGCAGCTCCTAATGTTTCGGCTAGATCTTCTATCATTCCCCAGTTTTCAGGACCTTTAAGGCCTCTTCCTCCAGAAACTACGATCTCTGCGTCTGCTATGGTTACTTTATCTTTCGCCTTATCTACGTTCGTTACATTTACCGAAAAATCTTCGGATGATAAGCTAGGAGAAAAATCTTCTGCGGTTGCACTTCCTTGAACTTCTTTAATTCCAAAGGCATTTTTAGAAACTCCAACGATCTTTACATCGGTATCTATTTTTGTGAAGTTGAACGCTTTGTTTGTGAACGCTGTTCTTTTCACAACAAATGGACTTGCACTTTCTGGAAGCGAAACCACATTAGATGCATATCCTGCATTTAAGTGTACTGCTAAAAGTGGCGCTAAGTATTTGCTGTTTGCACTTTGGCTAACAACTACTACTTTGGTTCCTTCTTTCTCAACTGCTTGTTTGATAGCATCTGAATATGCTTCAGCATTAAAGTTTTTCAATTTATCATTGTTAACTTTTAATACTTTATCTACTCCATAAGTACCAAGTTCAGAAACATCATCTGTATTAAAGGTGATTGCTGTAACGGTGGTTTGAAGCATTTGTGCAACTTCCTTAGCATAGGAAGCAACCTCTAAAGATGCTGTCTTAAATTTTCCTTCTTCGGATTCTATATATACTAAAACTGACATTTGTTTATTTTTTTAGGATGGGTATTAATTTTTTTACTGAAAATAGCTCGAAAGCTTTCTTCAAATTAAATAACCTTAGCTTCAGAATGAAGAAGCTCTATTAATTCATCTAAATTATCTGGATCTATCAACTTAACCGCACCTTTAGGGGCTGGTTTTTCAAATTTCTCCGCTTCTGTCTGAACAGTAACATCAACAGGTTCTACTACATTCAATGGTTTTTTTCTAGCCATCATGATTCCACGCATGTTAGGAATTCTTAGATCACTTTCTTCAACCAAACCTTTTTGTCCTCCAATTACCAATGGTAATTTTGCAGTTACAGTTTCTTTTCCACCATCGATCTCTCTGATAGCAGTTGCAGTTTCTCCTTCAACTTCAAGCCCGATACAAGTATTCACAAAGTTGGCTTGTAGCAATGCTGCTAGCATTCCTGGAACCATTCCTCCGTTATAATCTATTGACTCTCTTCCTGCAATAACAAGATCGTAAGCGCCATCTTTGACAACATTTGCCAATTGTTTAGCTACCTGAAATCCGTCTGTTGCGGGAGTATTTACGCGAATTGCGTTATCTGCACCAATAGCTAATGCTTTTCTTAAGGTTGGTTCGGTCTCTGGACCTCCTACATTAATTACATCTACTGTTGCTCCTTGTTTTTCTTTGAACCACATTGCACGGGTTAAACCAAATTCGTCATTGGGATTTATTACAAACTGAACTCCGTTAGTATCGAACTGAGTATTATTGTCTGTAAAATTGATCTTTGAGGTAGTGTCTGGTACGTGACTTATACACACTAATATTTTCATCTATATCGTCTTTTTAAAGTAAATATTTTTCGTGAACACGAAGATAGGTAAATTAAAACACAATTTACTATGCATGCATAATAAATATTTTACAACTTAGATGTAGTTTAAACTTTTATGAATTACTATTTTTGTTTTTTTAATAGCGATAGATTTAACAGTATAGATATATAGAATGAAGACAATTCAATTTAGAGAAGCGATCCAGCAAGCCATGAGCGAAGAAATGCGCTTAGATGATACCATTTACCTGATGGGTGAAGAAGTTGCTGAATATAATGGTGCATATAAGGCCTCTAAAGGAATGTTAGATGAATTTGGTCCAGAACGAGTGATCGATACGCCAATCTCTGAACTTGGATTTTCAGGAATAGGTATTGGAAGTGCGATGAATGGGAACAGACCTATCATCGAGTTCATGACCTTTAACTTCTCTTTAGTTGGTATAGATCAAATCATTAACAATGCGGCTAAGATGCGTCAGATGAGCGGTGGGCAATTTAATATTCCTATCGTTTTTAGAGGACCAACCGGTTCTGCAGGGCAATTAGCAGCAACGCACTCTCAAGCTTTTGAAAGCTGGTACGCAAACTGTCCGGGTTTAAAGGTTATCGTACCTTCTAATCCTTACGATGCAAAAGGTTTGCTGAAAGCTGCCATTAGAGATAACGATCCTGTGATCTTTATGGAAAGTGAGCAAATGTATGGTGATAAAGGAGAAGTACCTGAAGAAGAATATGTGATCCCAATTGGAGTTGCCGATATTAAAAGAGAAGGAACCGAT
>CAZWSP010000054.1:9321-19881 GCA_964636585.1 uncultured Antarcticibacterium sp. | reverse complement strand
AATTTACCAGTGTTTAAAACGCTTCAGAAATCTTTAACTGAATTTCTTAACCAAACGACTTGGACAGGTGCTACTTATCAAAATCACGAACGCATAAACTGTAGCATTTTTATAAACATCGTTAAATTTGAAAATGATACGTTTACAGGAACAATCCAAGTTCAATCTTCCAGACCGGTATTTGGATCTTCTATGATCTCTCCGGTTTTCAATTTTAATGACGAGCAGTTCACTTTTACTTATAGAGAATATGAGCCTTTAAATTATAGTCAGAATTCTTATTCATCCAATCTTGTTTCTGTAGTTTCTTATTATGTATTCACGATGTTAGGTCTGGATGCCGATACGTTTGAGCAAGAAGGAGGAACTAAGTATTATGAAGAGGCAAATAGGATAGTTACAACTGCACAACAGGGCAATTCTGCAGGATGGAGAGGAGCCGATGGAAATAGATCCAGATATAGGCTTAATGCCGATCTTTTATCTAATGCTTTTGTAGATTATAGAACTGCGATGTATGAATATCACAGACTAGGGCTAGATGTTATGCATAAAGATGCTACTACAGGAAAACAACAAATTGCAGATGCTATTATCAATCTGAAAAAATTAGGAGACACAAGGCCTAATTCCTTACTTATGCGCGTATTCTTTGATGCGAAAGCTCAAGAAATTGAACAGGTATTCACAGGTGGTCCAAGTATCCCTGTGAACGATCTTAAGACTGCTTTGAACAAGATTGCACCGCTTTATGCAGAAAACTGGAGTAAGTTACAATTCTAGTAATTTCAGTTTTGATTCAGAATAAATTCTCCCGTATCTTTAGCTTCAAAATTAACGCAACTTGCTTACCGAATTATCTATTAAAAATTACGCACTAATTGAAGATATTAAGATAAATCTTCAAAAGGGCTTTACTATTATAACTGGGGAAACCGGTGCCGGAAAATCTATAATGTTAGGCGCCTTAGGTTTGCTTCTAGGGAAACGCGCCGATTATAGTGCGATAAGAAATACCGAGAATAAATGTGTAATAGAAGGTATTTTCGATATCTCTAATTATGCTCTTGGGAAATTCTTTAAATCTGAAGATCTGGATTTTGAAAAACACACCATAATTAGAAGAGAAATCTTAGCCACAGGAAAGTCTAGAGCTTTTATAAATGACACGCCAGTAACTTTGCCGGTTTTGGCGAAATTAGGAGATTATCTTATTGATATTCACGGGCAACATCAAACTTTAAGTTTAGGGGAGAATCAGTACCAATTTCAGGTGTTGGATACTTTGGCTAAAAATCAAGATACACTTCAGGATTTTAAAAAAGCATATAGAGCGTATAAAGATTTGCAGCTTCAATTAAAGCAAATAAAAGAAGAGCAGGCTCAGGCAATGAAAGAGCATGATTACAATCTCTTTTTGATGAATGAGTTGTTAGAGGCGAAATTAAAAGAAGGAGAGCAACTGGAGTTGGAAGAACGTTTTGAAGAGCTTAATAACGTGGAGATTTTAACCGAACATCTTAGTGCTGCTGCTAATCAAATTCAATTAGAAGATGTTGGGTCACTTTCTGGATTAAAAGAAGTGAGAGCCAATCTTTCTAAGATCTCGAAATATTCAGGCACTTATGCAGGTTTGCAAGAACGTGTGGAAAGTGTGATCATAGAGTTGGATGATATTGCTCAGGAACTTGAAAATTCTTTAGATAGGGTGGAAGCTAATCCTGAAGAGTTGGGACAAGTAAATGCAAAGCTTCAGCTAATTTATAATTTACAGAAGAAGCATGCTGCCGGAACTGTTGAAGAATTGTTAGAAATATTAAATGAGCTTTCAGATAAAGTAGAACTTTCTGAAAATGCCGATGCTAATTTGGAAAAACTTCAGAAGGAAATAGCAAAGAGTAAAAGTGAATTGGAGATAATTTCATCAAAAATTCATGATAACAGAAAAAATATCATTCCTAATTTTATTTCAACAGTAGAGAAAATTGTTGGAGAATTGGGAATGCCTAATGCACGATTAAAAATTGATTTAGAGAAATCTAATGAGTTTTATACAAATGGTCAAGACCAGTTGAATTGGTATTTATCTGCCAATAAAGGAGGAGATTTTAATGAACTTAAAAAGGCAGCTTCTGGAGGGGAACTTTCAAGAATTATGCTGGCAGTAAAAAGTATTCTTGCTACACAAAGCAAATTGCCAACCATCGTTTTTGATGAGATAGACACTGGTGTTTCGGGAGATATCGCGCAAAAAATGGGAGATATCCTTCAAAAGATGGGCGGAAGCATGCAAGTGATCGCTATTACGCATTTACCACAGATCGCAGGGAAAGGAAGTAGGCATTTTAAAATATTTAAGCAGGATATTGGAGAAACTACGGTGACCAAAATTGAAGAGCTAACCAAAGAAAATAGAATTGTAGAACTAGCCATGATGCTGGGCGGTAACACTAAAAGTGAATCGGCTATGGCACATGCAAAAGCGCTACTCAATTAATTGAAGTTTGCTATATTTACAAGCTAATACAACTATAAAAAATCAATACACATGTCATACAACCTACTAAAAGGAAAAAGAGGGATAATTTTTGGAGCATTAGATGAGAATTCAATCGCTTGGAAAACTGCTGAACGCGTTCACGAAGAAGGAGGATCTTTCGTACTTACCAATGCGCCAATTGCTATGAGAATGGGAAGCATTAATCAGCTTGCTGAAAAAACCAACTCTCAAATAATCCCTGCAGATGCAACTAAGGTTGAAGATCTGGAGAATTTAGTAGATAAAGCTCAGGAAATCCTTGGCGGGAAATTGGACTTTGTATTGCATTCTATTGGAATGTCTGTAAACGTGAGAAAAGGAAATCATTATACAGATATGAATTACGATTACACTACGAAAGGTTGGGATGTTTCTGCAGTTTCTTTTCATAAAACCATGCAAGCGCTTTATAAAAAAGACGCGATGAATGAGTGGGGAAGTATTGTGGCTTTAACCTATATGGCTGCTCAGCGAGTTTTTCCAGACTACAATGATATGGCCGATAACAAGGCGTATTTAGAGTCTATAGCTCGTAGTTTTGGTTATTTCTTCGGAAAAGATAAAAAAGTAAGAGTAAATACCATTTCTCAATCTCCAACTCCAACTACAGCAGGACAAGGAGTAAAAGGTTTTGATGGTTTTATAGCCTATGCAGATAAAATGTCGCCTCTTGGAAATGCAACGGCTATAGATTGTGCAAACTATACCATCTCTTTATTTTCTGACCTTACAAAAAGAGTAACACTTCAAAATTTATATAATGATGGAGGTTTCTCTAATATGGGTGTGAGTCAGCAAGTGATGGAAACTTTTATGAACGATAACGAGTAAGCTCGTTTTCTATATACTATTATAAGCCCCGAAATTCGGGGCTTAGTTTTACCTAATAATATCCATTTTTCTGAAATAGATCTATTTGAAATGCAGTTAGAGTATTCTTTTATAATTCCTGTTTATAATAGGCCAGATGAAATTCGGGAGCTGCTGCATAGCATGAAGCTCTTGGATTTTGATGAAGCTTTTGAAGTAGTGATTGTGGAAGATGGTTCCAGTATTTCTTCTGAAGCGGTTATTGAAGAATTTAAGGACGATTTGAATATCGCTTATTATTTCAAGGAAAATACCGGACCAGGGGATTCACGTAATTATGGGATGAAAAAAGCTAAAGGAAGTTACTTCCTTATTTTAGATTCTGATGTGTTACTTCCCAGTAACTATTTGTACGAAGTTCAAAAATATCTTTCCGTTAATTATGTAGACTGTTTTGGTGGACCAGATGCTGCGCACGAAAGCTTTACAGAGGTTCAAAAAGCGATTAATTATGCGATGACTTCCTTTTTAACAACAGGAGGAATTAGAGGAAATAAAAAATCTGTAAATAAATTTCAGCCTAGAAGTTTTAATATGGGACTTTCAAAAAAGGCATTTTTTGAGTCGGGAGGTTTTGGGTTGATCCATCCCGGAGAAGATCCAGATCTTGCGCTGCGATTGCAAAAACAAGGTTTTGAAACTGTTCTAATTTCAGATGCTTTTGTGTATCATAAAAGAAGAATAAATTGGAATAAGTTTTATGTTCAGGTTAATAAATTCGGGAAAGTAAGACCAATTTTAAACAATTGGCATCCAGCTTCAGCAAAACTAACATTTTGGTTTCCCAGTATGTTTATAATAGGATTTGGGATCTCTCTTATCATGCTTTCCTTAGGCTTCAGCTTATTTTTTAATTGTTATTTATTATATTTTTTAATTATAGGAATAGATGCTGCATTAAAAAATAAAAGTTTCTATATTGGATTGGCAGCAATATTGGCAACATTTATTCAGTTTGTAGGATATGGAACTGGGTTTATAAGATCTTTTTGGAAACTGAATTTCCTGAAGATGAAACCTCAAAACGCATTTCCTGCCTTATTTTTTAAAAATGAAAACTAAATCAGATAAAAAACAGTGGATAAAGCGAGGTCCGTTAAAGACCTTTTTGTTCTTTCTTGGTTTTTCTGCTGCCATTTGGGTTGCTGTTCAATTTTCGAAAGAATATACGGAAGCTATAGAATTGCCTATTACGTATACTAATATTCCAAAAGATAAAATTTTATTAGCAGACGCTCCTAAAACCTTAGATGTTCGAATTAAAGAGCGAGGTTTCAATATTGCTTGGAATCGGGTTTTTCCTCCGGAAGTTTCTATAGATATTAGTGATGCTATTCAGCAAAAGAATTCGCTTATCTATAATTTGGAGCAATATAAGCCTTCAATTTTAGCACAGTTAAATGTAGATTACGAGAACATCAATTTTCTTCAGCAAGAATTAAAGATAAATTTTGAGCAACGCGCAGTTAAAAAAGTAGCGGTAATTTCTAATATTGAACTTGGTTTTTCAGTTGGGTATTCTGCATTAGAAGAAATTAAACTTCAGCCAGATTCTATTATGTTAAGCGGACCGCAAAATGTTTTGGACACCCTTACGCATGTTACAACCAATTCTTTAAAGATAAATAACATCAGTAAAGATGTGAAGGGAAAAGTGAGACTGGATACTTCTAGATTGAGAGCGGTTTCCTTTTACCAAGATGAGGTTGGATATTTTGTTAGGACAGAAAAATTTACTGAAGGAAAAGTGGAAATTCCAATCAGGCTTATTAATGTTCCTGAAGAGACCAATGTGGTGATCTTTCCTAAATATGTTATTGTATATTATCAAGTAAGTCTAAATGATTTTGTGAAAATTGAGCCTTCAGCGTTCCAAGTTGCTGTAGATTTTGCAAATGCTCAGGATAGTGATGGATATCTGATTGCTCAGATCTTGGAGCAACCAGCGCAAGTAAATAATGTTAGGCTGAATGAAAAGAAAATTCAATTTGTAATAAAAAGATGAGAGTAGTAGGACTAACTGGAGGAATGGGCAGCGGTAAAACCACCGTGGCCAATTTTTTTAAAGATCTTGGAATTCCAGTTTTTATTGCAGATGACGAAGCTAAGATTCTGATGAATAATTCAGATGAGGTTAGGGAACAAATCATTGCTCTTTTTGGGGAAAAGGCATATGTAGAGAATGAACTGGATAGAAAATACATTGCTTCCATAGTTTTTAATGCTCCTGAAAAACTTCAGAATTTAAATAACATAATTCATCCTGCCGTTGCTAACTACTTTAAACAATGGGTTTTAAAACAAAATACGCCTTACGTAATTTATGAAACTGCCATTTTGTTTGAAACTGGCGGTTATAAGAATTGTGATAAAGTGATTTTGGTGACTGCTCCCAAGGACGAAAGAATTAAAAGACTTCAAATTCGGGACAATAGTTCCCTCGAAGAAATTGAATCGAGATTACATCATCAATGGAGTGATTCGGATAAGCGAAAACTCACAAATTATGAGATAATCAATAAAGAATTATCAACTACTAAAGATCAAGTAAGAAATCTTCACGAAATTCTCTTAAAACCTACTGAAAATTAGGTTTTGTTTTGTTAACATTTGGTTAAATGGGGAACCCTCTAAATGTTAAAATCTTACTTTTGAGCCATGAACAAAAAATTATTCCTTCTTCTCGTTGTGCTAATGAGCCTTTCGCTCATTGGGATAATTTTCGTTCAGGGATATTGGATTAAAAGCACTGTTGAAGACAAGGAAGAGCAATTTTCCTATACTGCCAAACAAGTGTTAATTAACGTTTCTAAGGAATTGCAGAATAAGGAGTTAGAAAGCTTCTGGTTTAATTTTGATTATAAAGACAGTACGAGTTTTGAGTTAAACAACTCGAATCTGGAGAAATATTTCGATCTAAAAAA
Organism: uncultured Antarcticibacterium sp.; assembly: GCA_964636585.1. Classification (GTDB taxonomy): domain Bacteria; phylum Bacteroidota; class Bacteroidia; order Flavobacteriales; family Flavobacteriaceae; genus Gillisia. The sequence continues at coordinate 13,548 of CAZWSP010000054.1, read as the reverse complement.
GAACAGTTATGCCGATACTCCAGAGGATGATTATAGCGAAGGAATTCAAGGTGATTTTAAGCAATCTTCCAAATTTTTAGCTTCAACTACAGATAGTATTCAACTTGCAAAACTTATTAATAGTAAGGTAAACGATTATTTGAATAAGGATAGTTCATCTGGACAAATTTCAGCAGAAGAACGAATAGAGCGATTAATGAGAATGGAAGAGGTGGAGAAGAATATGTTAAGCGCATATATTTCTGAATTTACTTCGAAAATCCCAATTCATAAAAGGTTGTCTAGGGAGGTAGTTGAATCTGCTATCAAAAACCAGTTGATCGCTTATAATTTAAAATCGGGTTTTGAATATGGGGTGTTCAGTAATTCGCTTGAAACTAAAGTGCATTCCGATGATTTTTCTGTGGAATATCCGGCAACTTATTCAGTTCCGTTATTCGTAGATCTTGCCGGAACAAGTAACTATCAATTATTGGTGAATTTCACCGGAAAGAAAGAAGTTGTACTATCATCTGTTACTTTAATGGCAGCTCTTTCAATTATTTTTACTCTAATTATTGTAATAGCATACTCAAGCGCATTGTCTCAGTTAATAAAGCAACGACAGATCTCACAGATCAAAACCGACTTCATTAATAACATGACGCATGAGTTTAAAACGCCTATCGCAACGATAAACTTGGCTTTAGACGCAATAAAGAATCCGAAAGTAGTGAATGACCAAGAAAAGGTTAAGCGTTACCTACAGATGATTAGAGATGAAAATAAGCGCATGCATGCTCAAGTTGAAAATGTGTTGCAGATCTCTAAGTTAGAGAAGAATGAATTGGATCTTAAAAAGGAGCGTTATCAGCTACATGATATTATAGAAGATGCTATTACACATGTTGAGTTGATCGTTGAAGATAGAAGTGGTTATATAAAATCGCATTTTGGAGCACTGAAGTCTTCGATTTTAGGAAATGAAGATCATTTAACAAATGTGATAGTAAATATTCTAGATAATGCCATAAAGTATACGGCAGATGAACCTAAAATAGATATTTACACAGAAAACGTTAGAAATTCCATAATTTTGAAGATTAGAGATCAAGGTGCTGGAATGAGCAAATCTGTTCAGAAGAAAATATTTGAAAAATTTTACCGGGAACATACCGGAGATATTCATAATGTGAAAGGCCACGGGTTAGGTCTTGCATATGTAAAACAAATCCTGGATGACCACCATGCAACCATTCATGTGGAAAGCGAGCGTGGCAAGGGAAGCACATTTATAATTAAATTACCACTAATAACGTAATATATGGAAACTGAAAACAAGAAAATTTTACTAGTAGAAGATGATCCAAATTTTGGAACAGTTCTAAAAGATTATCTAGCTATGAATGACTATGAGGTTACTCATGCTAAGAATGGAATGGAAGGTTTTGAGAAATTTAAAAAGGATGATTTCGATCTTTGTATCCTAGATGTAATGATGCCTTATAAAGATGGATTTACCTTGGCAAAGGAAATTCGAGATAAAAATGAAGAAGTGCCAATCATTTTCTTAACTGCAAAAGCAATGAAAGAAGATGTTTTGAAAGGATATAAAGTTGGAGCAGATGATTACCTAAACAAACCTTTTGATAGTGAAGTACTTCTTATGAAAATAAAAGCTATTATGCAGCGTAAAGCTACAGATAGCGTTGCAGATAGTAAACAATTTGAATTCCAAATTGGTGGTTTGCATTTAAATTCTAAGTTGAGATTCTTGACTTATAATGATAATGAGCCAATAAAATTATCTCCAAAAGAAAATGAATTGCTAAGATTATTGGCTTTACATGAAAATGATCTTATGCCTAGAGAACTTGCACTAACCAAGATCTGGAGAGATGATAACTATTTTACATCTAGAAGTATGGATGTTTATATAGCTAAGCTTCGTAAATACCTTAAAGTAGATGAGAATGTAGAAATCTTGAACATTCACGGTGAAGGTTTTAGATTAGTGGTAAAGAATAAAGAGGGTAACGAAGCCTAAATAGAAGAAATTTCAGTTTCTTAAAGAGACTGTATAAAAGTTAGTAGGAGGAATCTGGGGGACAGGTTTTAGATAGAAATATCCAAAATTTAATGCCTTAGTGACTTAACACCAGCTTTTGTACAGTCTTTTTGTATTTTAAAGTTAACAGGTAAGCACAATATAATCCGCTTATCGGCATTATATTTGTATTTCCCTACCTATAAATATGAACAATAATTACAAGAATAAATTAAGAGCTAATATATTTCAAGGCGCTCGCTTTGGAAGTAGTTCTTTGTTGTTTTTTGCGTTATTAATTTTGATGTTTTTTTATTCTACCAGGGTAGTGGGGCAGGCTCCTAACTACACATTCGATTCTGCTAATTCAAAAAATTTAGATTTTTTTCCGGTAACAGTTGCGGATGCTGCAAACGTTCAGGCCAAATTAAATAGGCTAATAATTGCTGTAGATATTAATCCAAGTGGGGAACAGTTTGTTTTAACTTTTGGAAACGGAATAAAAAGAGTTGGTGCTAATGGTGGCCTTGTTGACTTTATTCCCAACCAATCAGACAGATTAAGTAATGCCTTAGATTTTGCTATAAATAGCGACGGTAAATTTTATGTTGCTACTAATGAAAGTAACAGAAGATTTGTAAGAGTTTATTCATCTTCAGGAACCTATCTTTCAAATGAAACCTTAGGAGATGGTACTTATGGATATACAGCAAATCAGTTTAAAGGTCCTACTGGTCTTGCTTTTGATAAAGATGATAATTTATATGTTGCCGATCACTATTTAGGAAATCAAAATCCACCCAAACCAAGTGCAATTAAAATTTATAAGAAAGATGTAACAGGAAATTATAAAAATAACTTAGTAAATCAATTTGATAATATTGGTGGAACCTTACTTAATTTCCCCTTTAGATTAGCCGTTAATAGCCAGAAACAGCTTTATGTTGCGGAATTAGGTGACGACGATGTAGCGAGTGTTAAGGTCTTACAATTAGATACCGGATTTAATCCAATACAAATCGACGAGATTGGTGGTCCTCCAGATTTAATTGGAGCTCCAGGAAGTATCATTATAGACAAGTTTGATAATATTTTGATTGCAGATTTTGGCAACGAAATTAATTTGCCAAGATTACTGGAAGCAACCGATGATCCAAACGAGTTTGCCAAGGTTTTTGACATAATAAAAAAGGGTATCCAAAATAATGTATTTAAAATAAACATCTATAATCCTGACAATAGCTTTAGATCAATTATCACAGATGGAATTGATTTTCCAATTGATCTGACCATTTCTAATTGCGGAACGCTATATGTGAACAATTCTATTTTTGATGGAAAATTTGATACTATTTTTGGTTTTCCAATTCCAAATATTACTTTAGATTTTGATCTGGAAGTCTATAATCGTTCCCAAGGTTATGATAGCGAGAATCCCTTACTAATATGTCCCTCAGATATTACTGCAGATGTAGATTCTGGCAAAAATTACGCAACAGTTACTTTTAATGCGCCAACTGCAACAGATAATTGTTCAACTCCAACGGTAGTTCAGACCAAAGGACCAGTCTCCGGAAGTCAGTTTCAAGCGGGTTCAACTACGGAAATTGAGTTCACGGCAACAGATGCTTCAGGAAATACCCAAACTTGTAGTTTTACTGTTACAATTTCGGAAAGTAGCGATTCAGAAAAACCAGTTTTCACTCCTTGTCCTGGAAATATTTCTAAGAATGTTGATTCTGGAAAGTGCGGAGCAGTGGTTACATTTTCCATTCCAACCGCAACCGATAATTCTGGAGAATCACCAACAATTACTAGAGTAGATAATAATTTAAGTTTGATATCAGGATCTTTGTTTCCGGTTGGAAGCACACAAATAACATATCGAGCAACAGATACTGCTGGAAATTTCAGCGAATGTAGTTTTACAATCATTGTAACTGATAATGAAAAACCTGTTGTTTCCTGTCCAGCCTCTATGTCGGAAACTGTTGCTTCTGGTACCACAGGAAAAATTATAAATTATATAGTTCCAACCTTTACAGATAATTGTCCTGGTTCTAATATTATTCAGACGGCAGGTCAGCCCTCTGGAAGCGAATTTCCTCTAGGTATTACTACTAATTCATTCTTAGTTACCGATGCATCAGGAAATACCCAAACTTGTAGTTTTACTGTTACAATTTCGGAAAGTAGCGATT
>CAZWSP010000054.1:0-9221 GCA_964636585.1 uncultured Antarcticibacterium sp. | reverse complement strand
AACCAGTTTTCACTCCTTGTCCTGGAAATATTTCTAAGAATGTTGATTCTGGAAAATGTGGAGCAGTGGTTACTTTTTCCACTCCAACTGCAACAGATAATTCTGGTGAAACACCAACTATTACTAGAGTAGATAATAATTTAAGTTTGACATCAGGATCGTTATTTCCGGTTGGCTCTACACAAATAACATATCGAGCAACAGATGTTTCTGGAAATTTCAGTGAATGTAGTTTCACAATTCTAGTAAGCGATAATGAAAAACCAACTTTTGAATGTCCTGAAAATGTAACAGCTAATTTTGAAGCTTCCGAAGGATATTCTGTTCCGGATTATTCTACCCTTTTTCCAGCTTCAGATAATTGTGATTCTAATCTTATTTACACTCAAAATCCTTCAGCAAATACTCTTATAACAGAAGCTGGAGATTACCAGATAACACTTTCTGCAAAAGATGCAACCGGGAATGTTGGTACTTGTAGTTTTGTGCTTATACTTACTAAATCCGATACATTTCTTCTCTCATGTAATGGCTTTTTCAATTTAGAAGCAGATGAGAATTGTAAATTTATAATGCCAGATCTTTCTTCAGAATATTCTTTTCAACCTTCTGCTGCTTCAGTTTCACAATCTATTCAGGTAGGACAAGAAATAAATGCCGATACAAATGTGACTATCACGGCAACTTACAATGGAGAAGTACAAACCTGCGATATAAAAGTTACTCTAGTAGATTATGAATATCCTGAAATTCAAAATTGTCCTCAAGCCCAAACTATAACATTAGGGAATAATGAATTTTACACAATTCCAGATTTCACTTTAATTGCAAGAGCGACAGATAATTGCGAAATACAAAGTTTTACCCAAAATCTTACAGTTGGAAGCCAGATCAACCAAAGTGAACAGGTAGTATTATCTGCGACAGATAATTTTGGAAATACCACAACTTGTGCTTTTAATTTGATAATAAATAATACCAACCCTGTTAATCAAGCTCCTGTTGCTAATAATAACAACTTTAATACTAATGAGGAAACGCTATTAAGTGTTCCTGCCCCAGGCGTTCTAGCAAATGATACAGATCCTGATAATGATGTTTTGACGGCCATTTTACAAACATCTGCGTCCAATGGAAATCTAACTCTGAATTCAGATGGTTCTTTCACTTATACCCCAAATACTGGTTTCACGGGTGAAGATACTTTTACTTATGTTGCAAATGATGGCACCGAAAATTCGGATATCGCTACGGTAACTATAAAGGTGAATCCAGTAAATCCAACCAATACTGTACCTGTAAGTGTAGATGATATATATTCAACGCTACAAAATGTTAGCCTAACAGTGCCCGCTAATAATGGTGTATTAAGCAATGATTCTGATGCTGAAGGTGACCAACTAACGGCAATATTACTTACAGATGTTTCTTTTGGAACACTGACATTAAATCCTGATGGTTCTTTTGTATATATTCCTTTTGCAGATTTTTCGGGAGCCGATTTCTTTACGTATTCCGCATCCGACGGAAGTTTAAATTCAAATCCATCTACAGCAAGAATTGAAGTTGTAAGTGTATCAAACAATACGGTAATTTGTAAGGAAGCTATCTCGTTAGAATTAGATGTAAACGGTATTGCTTCTTTAAATGCAGGAGAACTATTTACTACGCGACCTGCAGATCTTCAATTTTCCATTTCCAAAGATACATTCACTTGTGCAGATCTGGGAGAGAATTTAATTACCTTACCTTATAATAATAGTCAAATTCAGGGCTCTTGTGAAATTAAAGTAACTATTACAGATGCAATGGCGCCTATTATTAAGGTGAAACCTTTAACTATTGCTTTAAATAATTTTGGATCTATTACTATAACTCCAGAAATGTTGGATGATGGAACCACAGATAATTGTAGTGACCTAAGTTATACCTTAAGTAAAAGTACCTTTGGCTGTAAAGAGATCGGTGAGAATACGGTAATTTTTACTGCCACAGATAGTAGTGGAAATGTTTCTAGTGAAAGTGTTGTGATTACGGTAACCGGAAGTTGCGAAATAGAGCCAGAACCGGGAGTGGAATTTATTTTTATATATCCAAATCCAACTTCAGGTCCATTTCAATTTGCCACGCCAAATGGAGTTACAATAGAAAGGGTAGAGGCTTTCGATTTTAGAGGAAGAATGATCATGTTTAAGGATTTTTCTGCTGGAGAGCTTCAATATAGTATGGATCTTAGTGGTGTACAGAATGCAGTGTATATTCTTAAAGTTTATTCTTCGGAAGGTATCTCAATAATTAGAGTGATCATTAATTAAGCACTTTTTACCTAACTAAATTAAACTTAGGCCTTAGAAGAATTAGCTATTTATGAAGCTATAAAATCTTTGATTTCTTGGAAGGACGTTTTATAGTTAAACCACTTAGTTTCTTTGTTTTTTCTGAACCAAGTTAATTGCCTTTTCGCGTATCTTCTTGAATTCATTTTAATCTCTTCCACGGCTGTTTCCAGATCTATCCTTCCTTCAAAAAAGGAGAATAATTCCTTATATCCAACGGTGTTTAACGCATTTAATCTTCGTTTTGGATAAAGAGCCTGTGCTTCTTCTAATAAGCCTTCATCCATCATTGCATCTACTCGTAGATTAATTCTATCGTAGATCACTGCTCTTGGAGCATCCAATCCAACCGAAATAACATTGAAACTACGCTGTGGTTTAGGGTGTGCTAGAAATGATGAAAAGGTTTTTCCTGTTCCAATGCAAATTTCCAGCGCTCTAATTACTCGATGCGGATTCTGAACATCAATTTTTGAATAATATTCAGGATCGAGTTGTTTTAACTGAAGCTGTAAAGGCTCGAGACCTTCAGTAGTAAAAGTGTCATTAAGTTGCTCACGGATTGTAGATTCAATTTCAGGAAAATTATCTAATCCTTCTAAAAGTGCTTTTATGTATAATCCACTTCCTCCAACCACAATTGCAAATTGATGTGTTTCGAATATTTGGTCTAAAACTACTAATGCTTCACGTTCAAAATCGCCTACAGAATAATCCTCTTCGATAGATCTATTATGTATAAAATGATGAGTAGCTTTACGTAATTCTTCAGTCGTGGGGGCAGCAGTTCCAATCGGGATCTCCTTATAGAATTGTCTGGAATCTGCCGAAATGATTTCAGTATTAAAAGCTTCAGCAAGTTTTAAGCTTAAAGTGGTCTTTCCAATAGCCGTTGGCCCTACAACACTTATTACATATTTAGTTTCCATGTAATTTGTTTCCGCATTTATGGCAAAACTCTGAAGTCTTTTTATGATCTTTTTCTCCGCAAGAACCGCATGTAATGAGATCCTGATCGTGTGGCTTATTCATATCCTTAGAAATCTCTGCACCCACAATCCCAGTAGGAACTGCAATCACACCATATCCTATAATCATAATAAAAGAAGCGATAAATCTACCAAGCGGCGTAAGTGGATGAATATCCCCAAAACCTACGGTAGTTAAGGTTACTATACACCAGTAAATACTCAAAGGGATATTGGTAAAACCGTTCTCTGGACCTTCTACTAAATACATCAAGGTTCCTGTAATAATGCAGATTATTAGCACCGCAAATAAGAAAATACTAATCTTAGCACGACTATTTTTTAAGGCGCTAATTAGCTTTTGGGATTCTCCAATATATCTAGTAACCTTAAGGATTCTGAATACTCTAAGCAAACGAAGCGCACGAACGGCAAGGAACATATTGGAGCCACCAACAAAGAAGATGATGTAAGAAGGAATTGTAGATAGAAAATCTACAATTCCGTAAAAGCTAAAAATATATTTTCTTGGTTTATCTATGGTGATAATGCGCAAAATATATTCTAAACTAAAGAAAATGGTGATCACCCATTCCGCAATGTAGAATTGCTCTCTATATTTTATATTATAACTAGCAACACTCTCGAGCATTACTAGAATAATACTAAAAACAATAATTACTAATAGTACAACATCAAACAATTTCCCTAATGGAGTGTCTGCTTCATAAATAATTTTATAAAGTTTTATTTTCCATGGGGCATGATATTTATCAAAATCTATGTTTTCCAAAAAGTTAGTTTAGTGTGGCTTAAAGTTAGATATTTTCTTTGACAACTATATACGAGCTATTCTGAATATCCATAACGGCACCCATAAATTCCTTTAAGTATGGATAAAACTGAGTTGGATAAGTAGGTTCAAGTAAACTAAGTCTACATTGGATATTTACTGTTTTTTCATCTACCTGCTGTACTACAAAATATAATGACCCTGCGTTATCTGGTAATTTAGCTAATTTTCCCTCTGGAAGTTCTACTACCGAATGATTTTCGGGGAGACTCACCACTAAGCTATATACAAATGATTGTTTGAAACCAAAATCTATGGGATACGTTCTTTCTGATAACTTAAATGGATTGCTTTCGAAAAATTTGAAACTAAAAGGATTGAAATAAATTAGATCGTTTATTTTTTGAGAAGTGTTATCAAGTTCAAATTCAATTGAAACCGGTTTTTCTATGAGATCCTTATTATAAAATTCGGTACTAGTAGTTCTGGTTTGCTCATTTGGATGGGTTAATGTAGATGCGATGTATTGTTTATCTATATTATCCAATTTACTTCTTACGTTAATAGCTCTATGCCCCATAAAGATGTGTTCTGAATGGCCAACAGATGTTCCATCTGGTTTAATACTAATAGAATCTCTAATAGCTATAATAGAAGCTGTAGAAGTTTCAATATCTACCCACTTGCTTGGGCCGTCCATATCTATCAATCTGGCATAAGAATTTAGTGCTCTAAATGGTAGCTCGCCAAAAGGGAGGTATTTTTCTGAGGTATCTAGTAAATAGGTTTTACCCTCTAATTCTAATTGTACAATTAGATAATTAAATTCGCTTAAAACAGGATATAATTTGGTAGGAAGCCCGTTATTTCTTGTAGAACTAAGTGCGGGTTTTACATTAAAATCTTCTTCTTCATATAAGTTATGCAATAAGATATTCAAGGAAGAGATGTTCCCGGTCTTTTCATTTAATAGTTCCCGAAGATCTACATTGTTGAAAATATGATACTCTTCGTTCCACTTATAATTGTTCTTTACAAAATCATATATCGCATTCGCTTTTTCCAAATTGTTTGGCATCTCTTTAATGGCGACAGGTAATACATCGTTTATAAGGGAAGTTCTCTTAAGTTGCCTTCCAATACTTTCATCTCTAATAACTTCTTTATCAACATCATCCCAAGATTTAGTGAACTTTTTTCTTGAACCATCTAAATTTATTACCTCTTCTAATTCAAATTCTAATCTATTAATGAAATTATTCCTAGAAGTAAGAAAATCCTCTTCTACAAAAGCTGGGATATCTTTAATTATAAACGTAGAATGTAAACATTCAGCCGCACTTCCATTGGTAGAAAAAGTGATGCAATTTTTCACTATTTCTTCATCATGACTATCTAATTTTTTATACCCAACTTTTTTAATATTGTAATGGTAATTTCCCGGAATCCTACTTTCAAATTTGCTGAATGCTTTTGGAATATCTTCTTGGAAATACCAGGTTTCAAAGTTAAAAACGAATGGCGACTCTTTTGTATAGGAATATACTAGCACAGCACCAGGCGTTAAGGATGGAAAGGTGAAGGAAACAATATCGTATCTGTCATTCTCCTCGGTAAAAATATGATCTGGAGAAAGCACAGCAGTTTCTATATTCCCATTATTTAAGTAATAAGTAGTAGCCTTAATTTTGGAAATCTTTTCTTCATCATTATCAGATTTGCTAAGCCATATTTTAACTGTTGCATCTTCATAACCCTTTTCATTTAAGATCTTGATCTTGGCAGCATAATCTGTTACTAAATTGAAATTGGCTTTCTTCTCATATCGGGAATATCCAGCTTCGTGAATATAAAAAGCATTTGCGGTGCTGTCTTTATCATAAATGCTGGTGTTGAGATCACCTCTAGATACAGTTAAATTTTCTGTGTTGTACGTTTGGGAAGTTGCAATGTTTATGGATAGTAGGGTAATAATAACTAGTAAAATTCTACTCATGTGTTGAAAATTGGATGATTTTTAATTTATTATTCTTTCTTAAATAACTCTGAATGATGTGTTGAGCATCTCTATCATTTGTCATAGGGGTAATAATAGATCGAACAATATCCAAATTGTTCATTTGATGATTTAAATTGAAGAAACCAATTCCTTTAAATACGCCTTCTTCTACCAATAAAGCGCTTTTCTCGTCGATATCACGTCCGCGATCTATCACTAACATGTTCTGATTCTGAAAACAGTAAAGGGCAATTACTTCTTGTATTCTTAAATTATATTCTTCTGGGGTTTCAATATTAAGGCAGGCGCCTTTGCACGATTTGGTAGTATAACTAAAACAACTTCCATTTCCAATATGCAAGCCTGTAAGCTTTTGGCAAAGGTTATGCTTTTCAATAATGGTATTTAATACAGATTTTGCTTGCTGTAAATTTGTGAAGGTGGTAATGCTCTTTTTTCGAGCATCAGATCTGGCTATCCTTAAGTTAGTGTAGCCATTTTCATCTACAAATTGATATAAAGCATAGCTGAAAATACTCTTATTTGAAGCTTTGTTAAATTTGGGTTTATTCTGTTTGATCTCTTCATTTTCTTTAAGAAGAGCGATTAGTTCATTACCGGTTGCTTCAAAACTAACTGAAGCTACTTCTTTTTGAACTTCTTTCGAGTTGATATAATCATTTGTGAAATGCTGATTTATACGCTTCCGAATATTCTTGCTTTTACCAATATAAATGATCTCTCCTTCATCATTATGCAAATAATAAACTCCAGTAATTGCCGGTAATTCCTCAATTATCTGGATTAATTTGGTATCTAATTGTTGAGAAGGTTCATTGCGAATGGTCTCTTTTAAGATCTCTTTTTCAAGATCTTTAGCAAGTAGCATTTTAAACAATTTCACGGTGGCTTGTGCATCGCCACTTGCGCGGTGCCTATCGCTTAAGGGGATTCCTAATGCACGAACTAATTTTCCGAGGCTATAGGAAAGTTGTCCTGGGATCAGTTTTTTTGAAAGTTCTACTGTACAAAGAGTTTTTCTTTCAAAATCGAAGCCAAGGCGTCTAAATTCTAAACGTAAAATTCTATGATCGAATTTTGAATTGTGCGCAACAATGATGCATCCAGTGGTGATCTCTACAATGCGCTTTGCAACCTCGTAAAATTTGGGCGCATTTTTAAGCATGTCATTATTAATCCCGGTAAGCCCAATCACAAAAGGTTGGATAGGTTGTTCAGGGTTAACAAGACTTATAAATTGATCGACTACTTTGGAACCATCAAATTTGTAGATAGCTATTTCTGTAATTCCCTCTTCATTATACTTACCACCAGTAGTCTCTATGTCTAATATTGCGTACAACTATTCTCTTTCTTCTTAATTATAATTCCGTTCTCCAAATATAGCACTTCCAATTCGCACCATATTACTTCCACAATCTATTGCTAATTGATAATCGCCGCTCATTCCCATAGAAAGGGTTTTAAATTGCGGATTTTTCTTCTTAAAATTTTCGTAGACAGATTTTAAATAATCAAATTCGCCTCTTACTACAGCTTCATCATCGGTATAAGTTGCCATTCCCATCAAGCCTGTTACTTTTACATTTTTCATTTCTGAAAACTTCTCTGAAGCCAATATTTCTCTAGCTTCCTCCACATCCAATCCAAATTTGGTGTCTTCTTCTGCAATCTTTATCTGAAGCAAACAATCGATAGTTCTATCGTTCTTTTCTGCCTCTTTATTGATCTCCTTCAGCAACTTAAGGCTATCTACAGCGTGGATTAAATTCACAAATGGTGCCATGTATTTAACCTTATTGGTTTGCACATGACCAACCATATGCCATTCTATATCTTTTGGAAGGGATTCCCACTTCTCTGTCATCTCCTGAATTTTATTCTCTCCAAAAATGCGTTGCCCGGCATTATAGGCTTCTTTAAGATCTTCTGCAGGTTTGGTTTTTGAAATTGCCACTAGTGTAACATCTTCTCCAAGTTCTGCTTTATACTTTCTTATACTTTCAGAAATTCCCATTCGTTATTTTAAATGAATATTAAATATACTGATTAATCCCACTAACTAGTGGTAAACAAATTCTAATTATAACTAATTTAGAATTCGTAAATAGTAAGCCCACTTCTTAATTTAGGCTCGATATACGTGCTTTTTGGTGGCATGGTTAAACCTTCATCTGCTACCTTTTTTATTTCGTCTATAGTTAAAGGAAGCATTCCAAAACCAACCGCAAAATTCCCGCTGTCTACCTGAGATTTAATTTCAATAAGGTCGTTTCGGCCATGTATGTATGCAATCCTGGTATCATTTCTAAGATCTTCTATCCCAAGAATTGGCTTTAAAACCTTCTGGTATAAAATATAAGTATCTAATGTGCTTAGAGAATCTGTGAATTCATAAATGGTTTTCCGCAGGTACAGCGAATAAAATTCACCATCCAGATACATATTGAAATGATGTTTTTTGGTTGGCGTATAAACTTCCAGACCTCTCCTTTCAATCCTGAACCACAAGTCTAGCTGCATTAAGTACTCTTCCTTGCTTAAACCATTCAGGTCTTTTATCAATCTACTATATTCATAGATCATCAATTTGCTTTCAGAAATAAGAAAACTCATGAAATAATTATAAGGCTCATCTCCCTTATGATTTGGATTTGCCTCTTTGGATTCTTGAGCTAATAAATATGAAGAAGCACTTCTGTGATGCCCATCTGCAATATATAATTTTGGCATCTTTTCAAATTCTGCCTCAATCTTTTCTACAGTATCTGCTTCAGAGATCTTCCACAAAAAATGAATATCCTTATTGTATGTAGAAAACTCATATTCAGGCTTCGTCTTTACAACTCCAGCAATAATTTCATCTATTACAGCAGAATCTGGATAGGTGAGAAGCACGGGTTCTGTATTAAAACCTACTACTTTTAAATAATCTTTAAAAAGATTTTCACGGAAGGCAATAGTGTCTTCATGTTTCTTAATAAGATTATCTTCATAATCCTGAACGCTTGCTGCCGCAATAATCCCGCAAAAAACATGAGTTCTGGTTTGGATCTTATAAAAATAATAACAAGGTGTTGGCTCTTGAATCAAGATGGTATCTT
>CAZWSP010000053.1:0-19912 GCA_964636585.1 uncultured Antarcticibacterium sp. | reverse complement strand
ATTTGGTATTACCTTGCAGGTTCTGCCGCTGCAGTTCTAGCAATCGTACTTTTTTTAAATTCAAATATCACTATCCCAACTGAAACAAACATATCTAACACTGATGTTGAGCAAAAAGAAACCCAACAAAGTTCTGATTTTAATAAAGCAATTCCGGCAACCAATACATCTGCAATAACCAATCAAGATACTGAAAGTTCGAAAGATGAAATTAACCAAGCTAACATCAATAAAAACGATCCTGCATCCACCGATAAAAAAAAGGAATCATTATTTTCTGAAGAAGCTAGATTAACTCAGTCCAATTATTATAAAGAAAGTTCAACAGAAGATAACTCTAAGAATTCTGAGTTATTAAATAGAAATATAAATCCTCTATTTATATTCACTCAAGACTTTATTCCATTTCAAAATTCAATAACTGCAACTACACCCAGAATAGCATTGTCTGAACGGAAAATGGAATTAAAAAATTTGGATTTAAATGAGAAGGAGGATTTAGAAAAAGAATTTTCCGAATCTAACAGGTTTAGTATTTCAGCAAATGCTGCAGCATTATACTATGATAATATAGGTACCGGAAGTGCTATTAGTTCCGAAATTTCAAGTGGGAACGGTGAGCTGAATTCGCTATCCTATGGAATCTCGGTAGGCTATCTCCTATCAGAAAAACTTAAAATTAGATCTGGTTTTAATCAGGTAAATCTTGCCGGTAGTATTAAAAACGCTTCTTTTTTATCTTTAGCAAGCTCCAGTATTCTATACCAGGATTTACCTTTTTCAGACTTTCCTGCAGATGGTAATTCTGAAGGCGATGGCAATTCTCTATCACAAGAAGTTCGCATAGATCAACAATTTAACTTTATAGAAATTCCTGCGGAACTAGAATACTTCATAGTTAATAAAAAAGTAGGCCTAAGTCTTATTGGCGGATTTAGCTCACTAATTGCTAATAACAATAAGATCAATATTTCTTCAGAAACTAGAAGCATATCTGAAGCTGAAGTATCAAATATTAATAAAATAAGTTTTACCGCAAACCTTGGTTTGGGATTAAATTATTCCCTTTCCCCTCAACTTCAGTTGAACTTTGAACCCTTAATAAAATATCAGTTAAATACTTTTAATAAGGTTCCAGAATACAAGCCTTATTATTTTGGTTTATATTCTGGGATTAGCTACAAATTCTAACTTATAATAATCCTACAATTCCATTTTTTCAGCAAAATAATCGCAGAAATCCTTCATCGTAGCGGTCATTTTTTCATCCTGAGTTGCTCTATTAAAAGTATCACTCATCGCCACTAAGGTTTGGTGAAAGAATTTTTTCATTTCGTCTACCGGCATATCTTTTGTCCAAAGATCTATGCGTAAGGTTTCTTGCTGCTTTGCATCCCACATAGAAAGCATCATCGCTTTTGCTTCTTCTTTATATATAGCGCCATCATCTGCACTCCAATACAGCTCTTCTGGAACCTTATTCTCATCTAAAATAACTTCTATATTGATCTCAGATTTTTTTAATTCTGCCATTACTTCTTAGGTTTATAATTTGCTTTATTAAATATTGTTTCTGCATCTAGAGCAAGCATATCTTGAACACTAACGCTATTTTTTTCCATAAACTGCCTCACCATTTGCCAACCTATATACTGTCCTAATCTTGCTGGAGACTCTGCATCCAACTCCAAATAAAATTTAGAAAATGGCGCAGGATAAAGGAATCTTGAATAGAGATCGGTATCAGAATCGAAGATCAACTCCCGCTCTACAAAGTATCTCCAAACCTGATCCTCATTCGCATCTGCCCAATCTAGTTCTTCTTGAGTGTAGCCAATCTTTTTGAAATCTTCAACCTTGGAAAGCAGCACATCCTTTAAGTATAATAGCTTTCCATAGTATAACATATGCGCTAAAAAGGTTTTATCTGAAGGCTTAGGAACATAAACCTGACCAATTTTTTCAGCAACATCTGGCAAGATCTGTCCTTTTTCAAAATTCTTTTTTAAATATTCTTGAAGCCCAAGGTAGAACGGATGCTCTCTACCTAAATACGTATCTAGTGATATAAAGAGATAATCTGGAGTTAGTAGTACTTTATTTCTATAGTCTACTTCAGAAGTAATTGTGATCACCTTTGGTGTTTCAAAAGAAGGGAAATAATATTTTGTATGCTGAAAAAGATTCAAAAGCCCATCTTCTTGTTCAGAAAAATCAGAAAAGGCTTTTTCCACTTCCGTATTTATCTCTTGCTGAATGGTATCGTTGATCTTCGCAACCCACATACTATCTGTAAAAGATTCAGGAAATAAGTAGGGAAATTCATTCTTTAAGGCAGGAAGTGTTTCTGGAGAAACCGCTGCAAATTTCTTATCAAACCTAATTACCTTAAGATCTATTGGAATTTTCTCTATCTCCTGTTCCAGTTTAGAATTAGAATCGCAGGACACAATCATTAAAACCGAGAATAGGGCAACTAATAATCTAAACATGTGTTATTATTGTGAAGCCTTTAACGCAGGCGGTTTTTATAAATTATTTAAACTTGCTAAATTTGTTCGCAAAGGTATTACTTAGAAATTTAAACACCCAAAATTATGCAAACTGAAAAGGTAGTAAATCACATTGTAGATTGGTTAAAGGATTATGCAACTTCAGCAAACATGAATGGATTTATTATAGGAATTAGCGGTGGGATAGATTCTGCAGTAACTTCTGCACTATGTGCCAGAACCGGCTTGCGAACTTTATGTGTTGAAATGCCTATTCATCAAGCCTTATCTCAGGTTAGTAGAGGACAACATCATATAGCTGCTTTAAAAGAGCAGTTTGCGAATGTTACTAATGTAGAAGTGGATCTTACTCCCGTTTTCGAACAGTTTAAAACTGCCGCTCCTTTTGTACAGGAAAATAATAATATTGAATTATCCTTGGCAAACACCAGAGCCAGGTTAAGAATGACAACTTTGTATTATTTCGCAGGGTTACATAAATATTTAGTGGCTGGAACCGGAAATAAAGTTGAAGATTTTGGTGTAGGATTTTACACCAAGTATGGAGATGGTGGAGTAGACTTAAGTCCGATTGCAGATCTTATGAAAAGTGAAGTTTATGAGATAGGAAAGTTCCTGAAAATAAACACCGAAATTTTAAAAGCAGCACCAACCGATGGTTTATTTGGAGATAGCAGAAGCGATGAAGACCAGATTGGAGCGAGCTACGACGAATTGGAATGGGCAATGGAAATGGACCGATTAGGAATGAATGCGGAAGACTATTCGGGAAGAGATCAGGAGGTTTTTAAAATATTTAAAAGGCTTAATTCTGCAAATCAGCATAAAATGCAACCAATTCCGGTTTGTGAAATACCCGTTAATCTGAAAAATTAATGCTTTTATCGAATAAAAGGCACTGCTTCAGCAATTGAATAATTAATCTGCTAATTTTAAATATTATACCTAACTACTAAGACGCAAACCCTGCTGCTGTAATTTAGTGCTAACTAATATTTATGAGTACAATCCTAATTGCAGACCATCATCCAATTAATCACGAGGGCATAAAATCTTTGCTTTTAGATTTTCCAGAACTTAATGTTACGGGTAATGTTACCAATGGAAATGAGCTATTTAAATCTTTAAAAGTTCATTCCCCAGATGTGTTGGTTATAGAAATAGATCTTCCAGAAATAAATGGTATCACCGCCTTAAGAACTATAAAAACAGAATTTCCAGGAATTAAAATTTTGGTATTTAGTTGTCATCCAGAAGAAATGTATGCGTTAAGCGCTATTAAAGCTGGAGCCTCAGGATATTTATCTAAAACAGCTTCTACAGAAAATTTACAAGCAGCTATACAACAAGTGGCGCGTGGAGGAATTTATTTGAATAAGAATATTACGGATAAGATAAATTCTGGAGCTACAAATGGAAATGGTCTGATCGCTAAATTCAAAAAATTATCTACAAGAGAAACCGAAGTTCTTAATTTGCTTTCTAACGGAAAGCGAAATAAAGATATCGCTGAAGCTTTAGATATTAATGAAAAAACGGTGAGTACCTATAAAACTAGGCTTTTAAAGAAACTAAAAGTAGATAATCTGGCAGACCTAATAAACCAGTCTAGATTGCTTCAACTTAGAATTACATAACCCGATTCAGTTTATTGGAAAGGATCTTTTTTAAAGACAAATAATCTACGATATCTTCTAAGGAACTGGATGCACCATCTATAGAAGGCGCTGATTCTTTAATTTCTTTAGACAATTCATCAATTTTTCTGGTAATTAAAAATCGCCTTAGCGCAAGAATGGTTTCATTTACCAATCTAGCAATACTCGCATCTTTTTGTTTTACCATGATATCCATTCGTTCCCAATCATGCAAAATATATTGCTCCTCTTCCATTAATATGGTAGTAACCTCTCCAGATAATTTTGAATCTAATTCGTTCACAAAGGTTTCTAGGGTTAATTTACCTTCAGCATTTAACTTTGTGATCACTAAGCCGTATAATTCTTTAAAAAGCTCGTTAGAAAATGCTACTTCATCTTCCTGAAGATCTAAATAAATTTTTTCGAACACTTTTGCTTTTTGCAACTCTGGTTCCAAAACTAATTCTCCCTGCGCATTCTCTTTCCAAACAAGATCTTCAAACTCCTCCTCTACCGTTCCGTAAAGCAATAATAGACTAATGATCTTTCGTTCTAGTTCAAACAACTCGTCTACTTTGGTTTGTGGTGAAGTAGCTTCTTTTACAACTTCGAAAGATTTGGTTTTGCCTTTAATTTGAGGAGTTGCTTTTCCCTCTTTAGCCAAAAGCTGAGTTAAGGTAGAAAACAAAACTTCTTCAGAAATATCCATGATTCTGGAACATTCCTGTATATAAACTTCTTGCTGAATTTGATTTGGAATCTTTGCGATGCTCGAAACCATATCATGAATTAAATTGGCACGTTTCACAGGATCATTCTTCGCGTCTTGATATAAAAGCGAAGCTTTAAACTCGATAAAATCTTTTGAATTTTCTTCTAGATACTCTTCGAGTTCTGTTTGTGTATTCTTTTTTGCAAAGCTGTCTGGATCTTCCCCTTCAGGAAAAACCACAACCTTTACATTCATTCCTTGCTCCAAAATAAGATCAATCCCGCGAATAGCGGCACGCATTCCTGCTGCATCTCCATCAAAAAGCACAGTAATATTTTTGGTAAGCCTATTTATGAGTCTAATTTGTTCTGAAGTAAGCGAAGTCCCGGAAGATGACACCACATTTTGTATTCCGGTTTGATGAAATTGAATTACATCTGTATAACCTTCAACCAAGTAACAATTATCTTCTTTGGCTATATATTGTTTTGCATGATAGATCCCATAAAGCACTTTACTCTTATGATAAATATCGCTTTCAGGTGAATTTAAATATTTAGCCGCTTTTTTATCGTTGGTTAATATTCTACCACCAAAACCCAATACTCTACCCGACATAGATTGGATTGGGAACATCACCCTTCCTTTAAATCTATCGAATTGCTTTTCCCCCTTTACAATGGTTAATCCGGTTTTCTCTAAATAATCAAGTTTATATCCTTTACGGATAGCTTCAGAAGTAAAAGAATCCCATTCGTCTAAGCAATATCCTAATCCAAATGCTTTAATAGTTTCATCTGTAAATCCTCGTTCTTTGAAATAGCTCAACCCAATAGCCTTTCCTTGATCGGTTTTAAGCATAGTATTCTGAAAGTAGGTGCTTGCAAATTCAGAAACCAGATACATACTTTCGCGTTCATCCAAAAGTTGCTTCTGTTCATCGGTTTGCTCGGTCTCCTCCAGCTCAATACTATATTTCTTGGCGAGATATTTAATAGCTTCAGGATACGTGAAATGTTCATGTTCCATTAAAAATGCCACTACGTTCCCTCCTTTTCCGCTAGAAAAATCTTTCCAGATCTGCTTAACCGGCGATACCATAAAACTCGGAGAACGCTCGTCTGTAAACGGACTCAACCCTTTAAAATTACTCCCAGATTTCTTCAGCTGAACGAAATCCCCAAGAACCTCCTCTACGCGGGCGGTTTCAAAAACAAGATCTATGGAGTTTTTTGAGATCAAAAATTAAATAGAATATACAATTTGTAAGATGACCCAAATGTAACAATAATATAAAGAATTTAGGAGGCTTCGAGCACGAGTAATAGGCGCCTTTTTGAAAACAAAAAAAGAGGATGTCTTTCTAATTAAAGAAATTGATCCCCTTTCACAACTTAGCAGATTGTACTTAATCTATATCAAATCTTAGTCCAAAAGAGATGTTACGCATCTCAAGGTTCGGGTCCTTAAATAATGGATTTAAGTCGTATTTCACGTATAGGGCGGTTCCTCCAAGACTTACGTAACTACTTAAGCCATAGACAAAATCGTTTGTATTGTAGTCACCTTTCAACTTATCTTTCTTTTTATCGCCATCAACATTATATTTAAGTTTTTGGCGCTCTCCAATATTAAATCCAGCGTACCCACCAACTCCTATTTTGAATTGATTTTTGGTGCTATATCTCAAATAATCTGCACCCTCTGTTTTTTTGGACGGTCCAAATTCAAAATGAACAGGAAATACCAAATTATCAGATCTAAACTTAGATTTATCCAGATCATATTCAAATTCTTCCAGCTGAGTTAGGTCTCCGTTTTCTACAAAATATCTATTATCTGTCGGCTTCAATCCATTGAATTGAAAGGAAACACCATATTTTACACGCATCCAATTCGTGTTTTCAAAAACTCGGGTTTTCCATGCCCATCCAATTTCAAAGAACCTGCTTCCGCCTATTTTAAAATCGGAGTTATCTAAAGAATTTTCATCGGAGATCACATTATTGAAACCTGCTGCCAATACGAGATCACTAGTAGTTCTTCTATCAAATTTTCGATCATCTTCTCCATCCTTGATTTGCAAATTTAGAGGCTTCCCATCTTCAAAAATTTCTAAAGCCAAGTAAGTACCATTATTTCCCTCTCTAGAACGTAAAGCATTTTGATTTTCCAAGATTGCGATCTTATTTTCAATATTTAAAGCATGAACCTCAGCCGCCTTTTTCTTTTGCTCATTAGCTTCTTCCTGGGTGATATAGCCCTTTTCTAATCTATAGGTTATTCCTTCTAATTTAATTTTTAAAAGATTTTTTTCTGAAGTAATAATTTCTTCTTTTAATCTTTCCATTCTCTCCTGTTTAATGGCAATACTATCATTTTGAGCCTGCATTTCCTGCATGGCAAAACTGAAGAAAATAAGTGTTAGTGTTACGATAATTGTTTTCATGATGATGTTGGTTTTAAAATGTCCTCTGCCTACCTCCTCTTTTGAAGAGGTGGCTTACTGGACTTGATTGATGAATAATTTGTTTTGACCTATCGGCCGGTGTGATGATATAATGGCTAATTCTATCCTACTTAATAATTCCTGTTTGCAACCGCTGTTTTCGCTTTTGAGTAGCCTTCCTTCAGCATATCAAAAATCTTATCACGAAAGGAATTGTCTAATTCAAACTCCACATCCAGCAAAAGATCTTGAGGATCTATCTTACCCGCAGCATAATTTTTACTGTAACGCTCTAGGCTAATTCTTCTAGCAGCTTCTTCTAATAACTTGTCTACTTCTGCATCTGTCACTGCTGTTCCCTCGCTAGTTTTCGCAATAACATCGTTTAAAGCATTATCTAATTTTAGATCTAATACTTCCTGATTTTTAGCTAGAACTTTATCGGAAGCAGATTTTTCATTTAATATGCTGGAATTATCTATCGCGGCTACAGCTTCTCTATTATTTTGCTGAATTTTCTTTTCTGAAATCGGTTTTTTGTTAGTAACAGGATTAATCAATTCCTTTTTTTCTTCTGAAACTGCAACTTGCGGTTCCTCCTTATTAGTTTCAGTAAATATCTCTTCCGAAGTTTCTATCGGCACTTTTTCAATTTTCACTTCCTCTGAAGGAGTGTCTACAATTTGAGGCGTAACTGCAGGAGTTGAGTTTTTGAAAACAAGACTTAAAATTAAGATCCCACCAATAATGCTTGCCGCAATTCCCATCCATAACACAAAAGGTTTTTTCTTTTCTTCTTGTGCGTCCAACCTCGAGCTAAGTTTATCCCAGCTACCTGCAGACGGTGCGATCTCCCGATCTAGCATCTGCTTTTTTATTTTACCTTCAAATCCATCAGTTCCCATAACTTGAAGTGTTTTTTAATTCTAATTGTTCCTGTAACATCTTTTTAGCTTTAAACAATTGAGATTTTGAAGTCCCAACCGTTATTTTAAGTAAATCTGCAATTTCAGCATGCTTATAGCCTTCCACAGCATACAACACAAAAACTGCTTTGTAACCTTCCGGCAGCTCATCTATCAACCGCTGAATGTGATCTGCATCAATTTCAGCCTGAATAGTATCGAATCCTTCACTTTTCACAGATTCCATTTCTTCCTGAAACTCCAGTTCATTTTTTTTCCGAAGAAAAGAAATAGACTCTCGAATCATAATCCTTCTCACCCAACCTTCAAAACTACCTTCATGTTTAAAATCATTCAGATGTGTGAACACCTTAAAAAATCCGGTTAACATAGTATCTTCTGCATGCTGAAGATCTTTTATGTACATTCTGCAAACACTTAACATTTTACCAGAATATTTTTCATAGAGATGCTGCTGGGCATCGCGATGGTTTTTCGCAGCTCTTGCAATTAATTGGTTTTCGTTCTTAAAAAGTGGTATAACCTTCATTAAGCTTTACTTAAACGCATCTATTAACATAGACGAAAGAAAATTACAAAAGGTTGCCTGGGTATAAAGATTTTTTTGAAAAAAGTTTTTGATCGGAAGATAATGATAGTGAAAACCTCAGTAAACATACCGAATTCGACCGTAAGAAGTATTTGAGTAGAAAATATCAGGCTGTCCCGATAGCTATCGGGATTGTCGAAGCCTTTTTTAAATATAAAAATTGAGATAAAAGCACTCTTCGACAGGCTCAGAGTGACAAAATTATTAAATGTCATTCCGACTAAGGAGGAATCTCTTTTGAACTAAGATTCTGCATTTCGCTCAGAATGACAGAAACCTGAATGTCAGGCTGCCCCGATAGCTATCGGGATTGTCGAAGCCTTTTTTAAATATAAAAATTGAGATAAAAGCACTCTTCGACAGGCTCAGAGTGACAAAACCTGAATGTCAGGCTGAGCTTGTCGAAGCCTGAAAATAATTACAAAACACTCTTCGACAGGCTCAGAGTGACAATTGTTTATTGTTTATTGAAAAATTACTTCTTACGCTCTATCACGTAGTTCACCATCAGGATAAGTGAATTTTTATAAGTAGAATCTGGGTAATCATTTAGAATGGAAAGTGCTTCTTTTTGGTATTCCTCCATTTTGGTAACTGCATAATCCAATCCACCGTGAGATTTCACCAAAGCAATCACCTCTTTCACTCTTTTCTTGTCCTTGTTGTGATTCTTAATGGAATTGATGATCCATTTTTTCTCTTTTGAAGTACAATTATTAAGCACATAGATCAATGGCAAGGTCATTTTTTGCTCTTTTATATCTATTCCGGTTGGTTTTCCAATTTGCTCTTCTCCATAATCGAAAAGATCATCTTTTATCTGAAATGCCATTCCTATAAGTTCTCCAAATCTTCGCATTTTGGAGATCTCCATAGATTCGGGTTTTACCGAAGCCGCTCCTAAACTGCAACAAGCCGCAATTAACGTAGCAGTTTTCTGCCGAATGATATCGTAATACACAGCTTCAGTAATATCTAAGCGTCTAGCTTTTTCTATCTGAAGCAATTCCCCTTCGCTCATTTCTTTCACCGCGATAGAAATGATCTTCAGCAAGTCGAAATCGTTGTTATCTATAGAAAGCAACAAACCTTTAGAAAGCAAATAATCTCCTACCAGAACAGCGATCTTATTCTTCCAAAGTGCGTTGATACTGAAGAAACCACGCCTTCTGTTAGAATCGTCTACCACATCATCATGAACTAAGGTAGCAGTATGAATAAGTTCTATTACAGCTGCTCCACGATAGGTGCGTTCGTTCACCTGTCCTTCAGAAACCATTTTGGCCACCAAGAACACGAACATAGGTCGCATTTGCTTCCCTTTTCTATTAACTATATAATGTGTTATCCTATTTAAGAGCGCCACTTTTGAAGACATGGACTCGAAGAACTTTTTTTCGAAAAGTTCCATTTCTTTTTCAACCGGTAATTTTATTTGTGAGATTACCTTCATAAGAAATCAAAGATAGCTAAAGATTATGGTTTAGATATTTTTAGATCTTTATGAAGACTTGTTTGCTAGTTGTCCACATGCGGCATCTATATCTTTTCCTCTAGATCTTCTTACCGTAACAGTAATTCCATTTCTCTCCAGCATATTCTCGTACATGCTAGTAGCTTCAGAAGAAGCTTGCTGGAAAACTCCATCGTCTATTGGGTTATATTCAATCAAATTCACCTTGCAAGGCACATATTTACAGAATTTCACCAAAGCTTCCGCATCTTTACGAGTGTCGTTTATTCCTTCCCAAACAATATATTCGTAAGTGATCCTGCTTTTAGTTTTTTCATACCAATATTCCAAAGCTTCCTGCAGATCTACTAAAGGAAATGTGGCATTAAAAGGCATGATGGTAGTTCTAATTTCGTCTATGGCAGAGTGAAGAGAGACGGCAAGTTTGACCTTGGTTTCATCATCTGCTAACTTCTTGATCATTTTTGGAACCCCTGAAGTTGAAATAGTAATTCGCTTAGAGGACATCCCTAAACCTTCTTTAGAAGTGATCTTCTCTACTGCCTTCATTACGTTGTTGTAATTCATAAGCGGCTCTCCCATTCCCATAAACACGATGTTAGATAACGGCTTATCAAAATACAACCTGCTTTCATTATCTATAGCCACTACCTGATCGTAAATTTCATCTGGATTCAGGTTTCGCATTCTTTTTAAAGTAGCCGTTGCACAGAATTTACAATCTAAACTACAACCTACTTGAGAAGACACACAAGCGGTAGTTCTTTTAGAAGTTGGAATAAGCACAGATTCTACGGTAAGATTATCGTGCAGGCGAACTGCATTCTTTATAGTACCATCACTGCTTCGCTGCATAAGATCTACACGAATGTGATTGATCACAAAATTCTCTTCCAACATTTGTCTGGTTGCCTTAGAGATATTGGTCATATCTTCAAAATTATGGGCACCCTTGTTCCATAGCCACTCGTAAACTTGAGAGCCTCGAAAGGACTTATCTCCTTGAGCCACAAAGAATTCTTGTAATTGTTCTTTAGTTAAAGCACGTATATCTTTCTTCTTGTCTTTCACGCTGCAAAAGTATGAAGATTATTAGGATTTCTATTGAAGCTATCCCTAATCAAAATTAAAACCTGGTATAAAAGAGAAAACCACGAATATCACTTCATGAAAAAGGATATTCGTGGTTTCTTATTTTCGGAAAATACTTGTTAGATAATTAACATGGCATCTCCATAAGTGTAAAACTTATATTTTTCCTTGATCGCTTCAGCATATGCTTTCTTCATAAAATCGTGTCCTGCAAATGCAGAAACCATCATCATTAAAGTAGACTTCGGCGTATGGAAGTTGGTGATCATACAGTTAGCAATACTAAAATCGTATGGAGGAAAGATAAATTTATTGGTCCTGCCACTAAATTCATTTAAGGTATGGTTAGATGAAACCGCACTTTCTAATACTCTCATACTAGTAGTTCCTACTGCACAAATTCTTCTTTTCTCAGAAATTGCTTTGTTTATTATAGTAGTTGCTTTGTTATCTATAAAAGCTTCTTCACTATCCATTTTATGCTTAGAAAGATCTTCTACCTCAACCGGGCTAAAAGTTCCTAGACCTACGTGAAGCGTAACTTCAGCAAAATCTACTCCTTTAATTTCCAATCTTTTTAATAAATGCTTAGAAAAGTGTAATCCTGCAGTTGGAGCAGCAACAGCACCTTCGTTCTTAGCGTAAATGGTTTGGTAACGCTCTTGATCTTCTGGTTGTACTTCTCTTTTAATATATTTTGGAAGCGGAGTTTCCCCAAGTTCCTGTAATTTTTTTCTGAATTCTTGGTAAGAACCGTCGTATAAGAAACGTAACGTTCTACCTCTGGAGGTTGTGTTATCTATAACTTCTGCAACAAGACTTTCATCGTCACCGAAATACAATTTATTCCCGATTCTAATTTTTCTAGCTGGATCTACTAAAACATCCCAAAGTTTAGTTTCTGGATTTAGTTCTCTCAATAAAAACACTTCAATACGAGCACCAGTCTTTTCTTTATTTCCAAAAAGACGTGCAGGAAATACCTTGGTATTATTAAGAACAATAACATCTTTTGGCTCGAAATACTCCATGATATCCTTAAATAATTTATGCTCTATTGTTTGGTCTTTTCTATTAAGAACCATCAAACGTGCCTCATCCCTGTTTTCAGCAGGATATTCAGCTAGAAGTTCTTCCGGAAGTTCAAAACCAAATTGTGAAAGTTTCATTCCCATATTTTCATTTTTTAAAGAATGCAAATATACAACCTCAAGGTAGGGGTTGTCAAGTAAATAGGTGTTTATTTAAAAAATGAATTAGCTTGGCACCTCGTCTATAGAAAATCCTATAGATTCTAGGTCTTCCCAGAATTCTGGATACGATTTTGAAACCACGCCAGCATCTTTAATTGTAAGTGGAACTTTTAAGGCCAAAGGCGCAAAAGCCATCGCCATTCTATGATCGTTATAGGTTTCTATTACTGCATCCTCTTTTAATGAAACACATGGCGCAAGCGATAAGCTGTTATTTGTAATAACTACATGAGCTCCAAATTTCTCTAATTCGTTCTTCAAGGCTACTAGTCTATCGGTTTCCTTGATCTTTAATGTGTGTAATCCTTTTAACTCACATCCAATTCCTAAACCTAAACAGGTTACTGCGATTGTTTGTGCCTGATCTGGCATATTCTGAAGATCTAAATGAAGCGTAATTGGCTTTTTATTAGATCTTGTTTGAAGCTGAATTTGATTTGTATCAAATTCTGTGGAAATACCCAATTCATGATAAATGGGAACAATTTGAGAATCTCCTTGTAAACTAGCACTTCTGAAATTTTTCAGTTTTAAATTAGCATCTTCACTTAAAGCAGCAGTTGCAAAATAATAAGAAGCCGAACTCCAATCTGATTCTATTTCCAAGGTTTTTGCTTTCACTTTTTCCTTAGGTTTAATAACAATTGAAGCTCCTTCAAAAGTTGCATTTACTTCAAAATAACGAAGCAACTCCAAGGTCATGTTTAAATAAGGCTCTGAAGTTAAAGGTCCTTCTAAAAGAATTTCCAAGCCGTTTTCGAAAGTGGGCGCAATAAGCATTAAAGCAGAAATGTATTGACTGCTAATATTTGCTTGTACTTTAACTGTATCCTTAGTAAGTTTTTTTCCTTTAATCTTTAATGGAGGATAGCCTTCAGTATTCACATAACTAATATCTGCACCAAGATCTTTTAACGCATTTACCAATAATGCTATTGGTCGTTCTTGCATTCTGGAACTTCCGGTGAGAATAACTTCTCTTCCTTCTTGAGCTGAAAAATAGGCAGTGAGAAACCGCATTGCAGTTCCCGCGTGATGAATATCTATTAATTCTTCTTTGCTTTTTAATGCTTTTTTAAGCACAACCGTATCGTCACTATTAGACAGATTCTCTAATTGAATGCTGGGATACAAGGCTTGAAGGATCAATGCCCTGTTAGATTCACTTTTAGATCCGGTAATTTGTATTGCTCCGCTGGTAGATTTAGCGGGATGATTTATTCTAAGATTCATTTTAATCGGTCTGAAATTCTATCTAAAGATAAAATTTCAGATGTATTAATACTCTCTTTCTTCCTTTTTTAGTTTCACAGAAAATTGACCATAGGAAATTATAAAGCCATAAACAAATGCAGAAAGTATAGATCCAAACACAAATCTAAACCATCTGTCTTCAGAAAGATTCAATTCAAAATATTCAGCAAAATGAAAACCTCCAAAATTAAACAGCATCGTGATTATATGATATACAATTATAAATCCTAGACCCATTCCCGCTACAGATTTCCAAAACCCCTTTGCCTGAATAACTTTTTTGAAATTCATTTATTTTAATTTATCATTATTATGATGACGGTCGTGATCTCTTTTGGTTTTCAAGTCCAGTTTTTTATCGAAAGCTTCTTGAAGATTAATACCGGTTTGGTTTGCTAAACATAATACCACAAACATCACATCTGCCAACTCTTCTCCCAGATCCTTGTTCTTATCGCTTTCCTTTTCACTCTGCTCCCCATAGCGGCGTGCTATAATCCGCGCAACTTCCCCAACTTCTTCTGTAAGCTGAGCCATATTGGTAAGTTCATTAAAATAGCGAACACCGTGTTCCTGAATCCAAGCATCTACCGCAGCTTGTGCATTTTGTATATTCATATTAAATTTTATTTAGAACTATGGCTTCAGAATTTAAAATTACCATCTCGTTATAAAACTTTTTTAAAGTTTCATAATCATTAGGTGAATAAACAATGTTGTTCATTTGTAATTCGCTGGTAATCTTAATATAATTTCCACTTTGCAATACTATGAATTTATAAACTCCTTGACCTTGATTAAGTTCTATTACTTTACTCTCTGGCAATGATGCCACTTCATAATTTTCTGGAAGCTGAATAAATACTGTTTTGGCTTCTGATGATGGGTATTTAAAAAATATTGGAAGGCTTCTATTTTCAGATTTAAATGGATTAGACTTCTGCGCCATAAAAAACATAGGTTTGATATAAATGTTATCATTTATCCTATCTACTCCGTTCTTTAATTTAAAGTCATAGCTTTCAACAACTTTTCCGTCATTGCCATCTTCATTTTTTAAATCTACATCTATCCCTTCAATATTCCCTTTTCCATTTTCGAACTCATTTAGTAGGGCATCTTCGCTCATATCTTCATGGCTATCTCTAAATTCTTTTGCAAAATATCCACTTGAGATCTGAGTGAAGTTTCCCGTGATATCTAATTCATCTTCAAATTTAACCTTTAAAACTTTAGTAAGATTGGAAACGTTAGTGTTCATTAAATCTATAGATTCTGAACTACCGTCTTTTCTAACCAATCTTCCTATCCAGTTTTGAGCTCGTTCTGGCAAAAGGTCGGGTGTAGTATATTTCTCTGTGGCATCCAATAAAATGATATTGTTGTTATAATTTACAGATGCAATTACATAGTTGAAACCATTTCTTGTAGGAAATAGTGGAACTCCGTTGCTTCTAGTGCTTAACAATATTGGATTTGCATCTAGACCAGCATAAGTTAACATAGTGGTTAACATTAGATTTATATCTGCAGTATTTCCCACACCCTCTTTATAAGCGTTCTTTACTCCTTTATCTGTATAATAGCCAACATAGTCATTCCATTTAACTTTAGATTTCACAAATTCTAGAATGGCAGAAATTTTTTCCATTGGTCCAGTTTTACCGACCAGCACAGGATCCAGATCATTTTCAAAATAGTTTGTTTTATCTAATTGCCCGCCAAATTCGGCATGAGATTGAATTTTACTTGCCACATTTTCCCAGCTTTCTGTATAACTTTCAATTGAAGAATTTGGATACTTTACAAAAACTAACTCCATTTTTAAAAATCCAGCGTAATTACTTAGGTAATCTATGTGTGGCTCCGATTTTAAAGCTGAAATGTCTTCCTTTTCAATTTGATAGATCTGTGTTTTAAATTCTAATTTTTGAACGTCATTTGTTTGTTTCACTAAGTTCCGTTTATAAGTTCTACCTATACTGTGCATCGTAAAACTCCCTCGTCCGGATTGACTATCAAGATCATATTTCTCTACACTTCTTGGATTAAAATAAGTATTAAAAGTGTAGTATTCTGGGATGGTTATTTGGAAATCTAATTTTTGAATAGGAATAGTATACTGTAATGGAATATCGTTTATGGAAGTTATGTAAGGTGATTTTCTAATATATTTAAACTCTATGACACTCCCGTCTTTAATAGAAGGCATTGTAAACTTAACACGCTCTCTATATTTGCTTACTTCTTCTTCAAAAATACCGTCTTTATCTAATTTTACTGAAACTAATTCTCCTCCCTCAATATTATAAGTTTCACCTTTTAAATTGTTTATACTTTCTTTTCCGTCACCGGAGACATAATAGTTTATTTCTCTGGTGGCCCAATCAAAACCTTCTTTATTATAAATTTTCACCCTTTCATATACCTCTTCTATTAATTCGAAGCCATTATCTTTCGAAAAATCATAAGATATATGTTGCTCTCTATAGAGTATAACCGCATTGGCAGAAGAATCTTTAGAAAAAGAGGTTGCTTCTACCTCTTCTTTTGAAACTTTTCCATATTTATAATTTTGTGCATGACTGTTCAAAAAAGTGCCGAAGAACACTAGGAAAAGAACTAAATTTTTCATTTTTTAGGTTTTAGTTAGTTGATATTAATACAGCCTTCTTACTGGTATTTAGCTGAACTTCTCTCATAAAATCTCTAAGTAAGGTATAGTCCTCTTTTGGCCAGATGCCATCTTTAAGCACATAGGTTTGATCCACTAAAATAGTATCTCCATCTACTGAAGCTGTAAATTTAAAACTACCAAACTGGTTTTCAATCTCAGTGGATTCCGGAATAGACTCTATTTCAAAACCTTCAGGAATTTTAAAACTGCTGTGATGCTCTACCGTTTTTCCTCTTAAAATCTCAACGGGATATTTTCTATTGGCGTAACGCGGAGTGTCCTCAGTATCCATATAAAAAATACTTAAAGGAACTAACAGTCTATTTCCTGCCTTCGAACTAAAGTTGGTTCCAGAAAAACTAAGCTGTTCTTGAAATGTTTGTTCTTTTTTATCATTTAAAAAGGAAAGTTTTTCCAGATCTAGATTTTTTAAATGTCTCCAAGAATTTCTGTAATATCGTTCCTGATCCTTCAGATCTAAACGCTCCAAACCATATTGATTTCCATAGCCAATCCCGGAAGATGTTTTTACCAGAGTAGCTTCAAAATTCCCATCGGCATTCAGAATAACCTGAGAGTTATTTTGCTCCAGATTATCTTCAAAATTATATTTCTTGGTCTTTACAATCTCACCGCCAGAAGGTTTTATCAATAACACATTTCTGTCATCGGTAAAATCGCCTAAGTAGTTGAAGGGAGTAGTTTGGCTAGTGCATTCTAAATAAATGTTTTCATTCTCCTGCGGAATGGTCAAGATCACATGGTTTCCTTGCATAGATGCAAATTCGCTATCTAGATCTTCTTGCTCTTCTCCAGCATACACCACGGTGTAATAAGATTTTATACCTTGACTTTCCAGCAGCGAATACGTGTAATTTGTTAAGGCCTTACAATCTCCATATCCAAGATTATCAACTTCAATTGCATTCATAGGCATCCAACCTCCAATACCTAATTGAATACTGATATATCTGGTTTTAGCCTGCATATATTCATAGATCAGTCTCGCTTTTTCTAAGGTGTTTTCTTCATCTTTTGTGAGAGCAGTAACTTCGGCAATAGTTTTTGGAGAGAGTTCATTCTTATTGATCAATAAATTATCATATTGCCATTTCCCGAAATCTTGCCAATTATTTGCATTTCCTTTCACTCCTGCAAGTTCAAATTCTTGTAAAGCAACTCTCACTTTTGGCGTATAATCCCAAATACTGGGACTTAAATGCTCACCTTTAATTGAAGCTATATTTTTAACACTATAATCTATGTTGAACTGAGTACTGGAATTTACTACTGTAGAATCAAGATTAGCTTCCTTGATTCGCAATGGGATATTTCTGGTGTTTATAATTTTATATGAAGACTCCTGAACACTTTGTAAAGTTCTTTTTAGAGGCGACCATGGCTGAATAAAAATAGTATTATCAGAAACTACTTCACTGGTATAAACTATAGTGTACGGAAAACTTATCGCCGTATAATCCAGATAACTTATTCTACTATCACTGTATAGATCGTTGGAGCTAACCGCGCTAACATCCTTAAAATCTCTTTGTTTAAACTTTTTAACTTCCTTCCCAAAGGCATCATATACCACGGCAGATTGCTCTTTGATCTTGGAATTATCATTGTAGAATTGAAGAGAAGAAACATGATCTTCTCCAGATTTATTCAATACGGTTACTATTCTTGAAGTTTGAATAGTCATTTTATCTATATCATCAATTTCAATAGAAATGGCTTCATTCCTTAAAACTGAATTTGAATTCTCCAGCAATTCTGCAGGAATATTGGTAATAGATAAAGAATTTTCTTGGCAAAATATGTAGGGGGAAATCACAAAGAGAATTATGGCGAAAAAGGCATTAAATCTCATTTTTAACAATAAATTTTGTTAAAACTAAACTTTAAATTTAAAACACCAAAAATTATTCCCTCCTTTTTGAATCTATGATAATAGTAATTGGGCCATCATTTGTAAGAGAAACTTGCATATCTGCTCCAAAAACCCCTACTTCAACCTTTTTTCCTAACTGTTCTTCAATTTCTTTTAGAAACTGCTTATAAACTGGAACCGCTACATCCGGCTTTGCAGCTTTAATATAGCTTGGTCTATTTCCTTTCTTGGTGCTTGCATGTAAAGTGAACTGACTAATCACCAAAATATCTCCTGAAACATCTTGAATAGAAGAATTCATCACCCCATCCTCATCATTAAAAATTCGCATTTTCACGATCTTATTGCAAAGCCAGGAAATATCTTCTTTTGTATCGGCTTCTTCAATGCCTACAAGGATTAAGAGTCCGTTGCCAATTTCCCCATTCACTTTTCCGTCAATGTGCACTGCCGCTTCTGAAACTCTTTGAAGAACTACTCTCATTGCTCTTCTGGAAAATTATCCATTCTATACTGTTGCTCGTCTTCCCCTTCTATGATCTGCAAATAACTCTTATATCTAGACCATGCTATTTCTCCATCTTCCAGTCCATCTTTCACTGCACAGTGCGGTTCTTCAATATGCAAACAGTTATTAAACTTGCATTCCTGTTTCACGGCAAAAAATTCTGGAAAGTAATTTCCTAACTCTTCTTTTTCCATCTCCACAACTCCAAAACCTTTAATTCCGGGGGTATCTATGATCTTAGCATCAAAATTAAGATCGTACATCTCTGCAAAAGTGGTGGTATGTTGTCCTTGTTTATGCTGCGCACTAATAATAGAGGTTTTAAGATCTAATGTGGGTTCCAGTGCATTGATAAGAGTAGATTTTCCGGTTCCGCTATGTCCAGAGAACATACTGGTTTTCCCGATCATCATTTCTTTTACTTTATCTAAATTCTTACCGGTCTTTGCTGAAATTCCTACGCATTCATATCCAACTTCGCGATATAAGGCCGCCAGGTATTTAATTTCATCTAATTCTTTCGGATTATAGGAATCTATCTTATTAAAAAGTAAGACCGTTTTTATATGATATGCTTCCGCAGTAACCAAAAACCGGTCTATAAATGTGGTAAAGGTTGGTGGATTATTTAAAGTGATCAACAAAAAAGCTACATCTATATTTGAAGCTATGATATGCGTTTGCTTGGATAAATTTACAGATTTCCTGATAATATAATTATCTCTTTCTTCGATAGTGTTTATAACTCCAAAAGTGTCGTCCCCAGTCTCCTCAAGTTCAAATTGCACCTTATCACCCACCGCCACAGGATTGGTACTTTTAATTCCCTGCATTCGGAATTTTCCCTTTATCCTGCAGCGGTAAAAAACACCGCTTTCAGCCTTTACATGATACCAACTTCCGGTAGATTTGTATACAATTCCTGTCATAC
>CAZWSP010000052.1:0-20255 GCA_964636585.1 uncultured Antarcticibacterium sp. | reverse complement strand
GATTTATTCGCGCAGAGGTTATTGCTTATGAGGACTTTGTTACTTTAGGAAGTGAAGCTAAAGTGAAAGAAGCTGGAAAAATGAAGGTTGAAGGAAAAGAATATATTGTAAAAGACGGAGATGTTATGCACTTTAGATTTAATGTGTAACTAACTTTTAATAATACATCAGAAATTTGATCTTGCAGCAATGTGAGATTTTTCTGTTTTACAGCTATTGCTGTTTTTTAATTTTGTCCATATTAATAATTGCTGAAACAAGTTCAGCATAACGAAATTTGTTAAGTGTTTCAAGATTATAGTTCATGGAAAAACTCTAATTAAAAGTAGATTATTCACTTATAAAATAAATAAGCAAGTCTTATTAAAATATTCTTAATTTCTTTGTTAATTACTTTGTTGGATACCTGTTTTAACTTTTTACTGTAAACCTTATATTAGCGACTCAACGGCAGAACCTATTTATGATTGAAGAAACCAAGTATACCGAAGATAATATTCGTTCCCTAGACTGGAAGGAGCACATTAGAATGCGCCCCGGAATGTATATTGGAAAACTTGGGGATGGTTCCACTGCAGATGATGGTATTTATATCCTTCTCAAAGAGGTTTTAGATAACTCCATAGATGAGTTTGTGATGGGAACCGGGAAGACCATTGAGATATCGGTTCAGGGTCAGCGTGTAATTGTTAGAGATTATGGTCGTGGAATTCCTTTAGGGAAAGTGGTAGATGTAGTTTCTAAAATGAATACCGGAGGAAAATATGACTCTCGGGCATTTAAGAAATCTGTAGGTTTAAATGGAGTTGGAACAAAAGCTGTCAACGCTCTATCCTCTAATTTTAAGGTTGAATCTACCAGAGATGGAAGATCTAAATCTGCGGAATTTGAGCAAGGGAATTTAATTAATGAAGAAGAATTAGAAGAAACTTCGAGACGTAGAGGGACAAAAGTATCTTTTACTCCAGATGAAACGATCTTTAAAAACTTCAAATATCGTAATGAGTATATCGAAAAGATGCTCAAGAATTACGTTTATCTTAATCCAGGACTTACCATATTATTTAACGGGGAGAAATTTTATTCAGAAAATGGATTAAAGGATCTGCTTGGGGATAGTATAAGTGAAGACGACCAATTATATCCGATCATTCACCTTCGAGGTGAAGATATTGAACTAGCACTAACTCATAGTAAAACACAATATTCAGAAGAATATCATTCTTTTGTGAACGGTCAAAATACTTCGCAAGGAGGAACTCACTTGGCTGCTTACCGGGAATCGCTAGTTAAAACTATTCGAGAATTCTTCGGAAAGAATTATGAATCTTCAGATATCAGAAAATCGGTAGTTTCAGCAATAAGCATAAAAGTGATGGAACCTGTTTTTGAAAGTCAGACAAAAACAAAATTAGGTTCTACAGATATGGGTGGAGATCTTCCAACCGTAAGAACATACATAAACGATTTTCTTAAAAAGTATTTAGATAATTATTTACATAAGAATCCGGAAACTGCGGAAAAGCTTCAGCGAAAGATCTTACAAGCAGAACGCGAGCGTAAAGAATTATCGGGAATTAGAAAATTGGCTAAGGATAGAGCTAAAAAATCTAGTGTTCATAATAAAAAACTTCGGGATTGCAGGATCCATCTTGGAGACAGTAAAAAGGAACGTTATCTGGAATCTACACTTTTTATCACCGAGGGAGATTCGGCGAGTGGTAGTATTACAAAATCTAGAGATGTAAATACGCAAGCGGTTTTCAGTTTAAAGGGAAAACCTTTGAATAGCTATGGGCTTTCCAAAAAGATCGTTTATGAGAACGAAGAATTCAATTTATTGCAAGCAGCTTTAAATATTGAAGAATCTATAGAAGACCTTAGATATAATAATATTGTAATTGCAACAGATGCCGATGTGGATGGAATGCACATTAGATTGTTATTAATCACATTTTTCCTTCAGTTCTTCCCAGAGCTTATAAAAGAAAATCATTTATATATCTTGCAAACACCATTATTTAGGGTGCGTAACAAGAAAGAAACCGTTTATTGTTATAGTCAGTTAGAAAAACAACAGGCTATGGAGAAGTTAAGCGGAAAGGTGGAGATCACACGATTTAAGGGACTTGGGGAGATCTCTCCAGATGAATTTAAACATTTTATTGGCGATAATATTCGTTTAGATCCAGTAATGCTGGACAAAGAGATGTCTATAGAAGAATTGCTTAGTTTTTATATGGGTAAGAATACGCCAGACAGGCAAGAGTTTATCATAGATAACCTTAAGGTTGAACTTGATTTGATAGAAGAATAGCCTATGAGGTTTAAAAATACTAGCGAGATTAAAATTGTTCCTTCTATTTATATGATTGTCGTGGCGGTTTTCGTTACCAACATTTTTGTCAACATAGAATTAATGGCTTCTGATAGTCAGACCGAGGTTAAATGGAATCACTTTCTCCCAAACATCGTGGCAATTCTATTTGGAATCTATTTTCACCGAATTGCGCAGTTATTCGAATTTGATAGCGATGGAGAAACGCTCAATTTTAAAAATAACGGTGTCTTCTTCTCGAAATTCATGGAATATCGTGTAAAGCGAGCAGAATTTCCAAAAGGTAAATTAATAGATTTCAGTTTTTTTGATGTCGGGTTGTACTCTAGTTTAAAAATCATTATTCAGAGCAAAAGAAAAAAGGGTCCAAGATCCTACACCTTCAATACTACATTTTTAAGCAGAAAAAAGAAACGAGGCATGAAAGAATCTCTTAGAAAAGTAGTTGAAAAAAATAATCTTAGAACTTAATGGATTTAGAAAATCAAGATAATTCGCAGGAAGAAGTTCCAGAAGAATTGGAACAATCTAAAGAAAAACTAATTCGTGTTACAGGAATGTACAAGGATTGGTTTCTTGATTATGCATCTTATGTGATATTAGAGCGTGCCGTGCCTGCTGTAGAAGATGGCTTTAAACCGGTTCAGCGCAGGATCATGCATTCTATGAAGGATCTAGATGATGGCCGGTACAATAAAGTTGCTAATATTGTAGGGCATACCATGCAGTATCACCCACACGGGGACGCGAGTATTGGAGATGCTATGGTGCAAGTGGGTCAAAAAGAACTGCTTATAGATATGCAGGGAAACTGGGGAAACGTTTTCACAGGAGATCGCGCCGCAGCACCAAGATATATTGAAGCCAGATTATCAAAATTTGCCTTGGAAGTTCTTTACAATCCTAAGATCACCGAATGGCAACTTTCTTATGATGGAAGAAAAAAAGAACCGGTTAATCTTCCGGTGCGCTTTCCATTGTTACTTGCACAAGGAGCAGAAGGAATTGCAGTGGGTTTGAGCACCAGAATACTTCCACATAATTTTAATGAGCTTATAGATGCTTCAATCAAGCATTTAAAAGGGAAGAGTTTTAAACTTTTTCCAGATTTCCCAACAGGTGGAGAAGCAGATATTTCCAACTATAATGATGGAATGCGTGGAGGTAGAGTGCGGGTGAGAGCTAAGATCTCGCAGTACGATAAAAATACGCTAGCCATTACCGAAATTCCTTTTGGAACAACAACTACAACCTTGATCGAGTCTATATTAAAGGCGAACGATAAAGGAAAGATAAAAATTAAAAAGATCGAAGATAACACTGCAGAACATGTGGAGATCTTGATTTATTTGCCGCCCAATGTATCGCCAGATAAGATGATCGATGCATTGTATGCATTCACGACCTGTGAGAATTCTATTTCTCCGTTGGGTTGCGTAATTATAGATAATAAACCAATATTTCTGGGAGTAACAGAAATGCTGAAGCGTTCAACTCAGCACACCTTAGATTTATTGAAAAGCGATCTGGAAATTCGTTTAGATGAATTTGAAGAACAATGGCATTTTGCTTCTTTGGAACGAATTTTTATTGAAAACAGGATCTATCGAGATATTGAAGAAGAAGAGACATGGGAAGGTGTTATTCAAGCTATAGATAATGGGTTGAAACCATTTATCACTCATTTGAAGCGCTCGGTTACCGAAGAAGATATCAGCCGATTAACAGAGATCAGAATTAAAAGGATTTCGAAATTCGATATTGATAAAGCACAGCAAAAGATTGATTCGTTGGAAGATGAGATCGCTCAAGTAAAGCATCACTTAGAGCACTTGGTAGACTTTGCAATTGCTTATTTCGCTAGACTTAAGAAAGAATACGGAGAAGGAAAAGAACGTCAAACCGAGCTTAAACTTTTTGAAGATATAGAAGCTTCTAAAGTAGCGATGCACAACACAAAGCTTTATGTGAACCGGAAAGAAGGCTTTATAGGGACATCACTTAAGAAGGATGAGTTCGTAGCCGATTGTTCAGATATAGACGATATCATTTGTTTTACTGAAGATGGTAAGATGATGGTAACAAAAGTGGATGCAAAAACATTTATAGGGAAAGACATAATACACGTTGCGGTTTTCAAAAAGAAGGACAAGCGCACCATTTATAATATGATCTACAGAGATGGGAAAGGCGGATCGTCTTATATCAAACGATTTGCCGTAACATCTATTACTAGAGATCGTGATTATCCTGCAACTCAAGATAAGAAAGATTCTAAAGTTCTTTATTTCTCTGCAAACCCAAATGGAGAAGCAGAAGTAGTTACCGTGTATCTAAGACAAGTTGGAAGCATTAAAAAGCTGAAATTTGAAGTGGATTTTGCAGATATGGCTATAAAAGGCCGAAATGTAAAAGGAAATATAGTTACCAAATACGCAGTTAAGAAGATAGAATTAAAAGAAGAAGGAGTTTCTACCTTAAAACCTAGAAGAATCTGGTTTGATGATAGTGTAAAAAGGTTGAATGTAGATGAGCGTGGAGAATTGTTAGGTGAATTTAAGGGTGAAGACAGATTATTG
The DNA here is from genome assembly GCA_964636585.1 of uncultured Antarcticibacterium sp. GTDB lineage: Bacteria > Bacteroidota > Bacteroidia > Flavobacteriales > Flavobacteriaceae > Gillisia. Next base: position 15,338 of record CAZWSP010000052.1, on the reverse strand, counting down.
ATAGTGACTCAAGATGGAACTGCTAAAACAATTAAGCCAGAACTTACCACAAGATTCGATGATGAATTAATAGTATTGGAGAAATGGGTTCCTAATAAACCAATTTCAGCTATTTACTGGGAAGCCGAAAAAGAACGCTATTACGTAAAGCGGTTTTTAATAGAAAATGAAGACAAAGAAGAGCAGTTTATCGGCGATCATGAAAAGTCCTATTTAGAGCTGGTATCAACAGATTATATTCCGCAAGTAGAACTAATTTTCGCAAAAGTTAGAGGAAAAGACCCACGAGCGAATCAAATTATTAATGTTGAAGAATTTATTTCGGTTAAAGGAGTTAAGGCTCTTGGAAATCAGTTAACTACAGATAAAGTTAAACAGATAAATCTATTAGATCCAATTCCTTTTGAAGAGCCAGAAGTGGAATTGGAAGACATAGAAGTTGAAGAAGAGGAAGTTATAAATTCTGAAGAAAAAACCACTAAAATTTATTCTGAAAGTGAGTTGAAGGAGAAGAAAAAGAATGACGAAAGTCAGACCAAATTATTTGATGAGTAATGGGAATTTTTAAAGAATTCAAGGAATTTGCCGTTAAAGGCAATATGATTGATATGGCGGTGGGTATTATTATTGGTACCGCTTTTAATAATGTTGTAGATGTTTTGGTAAAACAAGTGGTTTTACCTCCATTTTCTTTAATCACCGATGGAATTAATTTTGCAGATAGAAGAATCGTTCTTCGTGATGGAATAGATGAAAATACCCCAGGCGCGGTGGAAATAAAGGAAATAGCAATAGGCTATGGCGCCTTTGTGGAAGCTATAATTGACTTTATGATCATTGGATTTACCATCTTCTTAGTGGTGAAATTCATGAATCGTTTCCGAAGAAAGGCACAGGATCCAAAAGATAAAACAGTAGAAACTCCAAAAGATATTCAGTTGTTATCAGATCTTACAGAACTGATGCAAGAGCAGAATGATTTACTAAGGAAGAACAGTAAACGGGTTTAATCGGCGACTTTACGCACGGTTCCCTTACTTTTCTTAGGATCTCCTACTAATCCGTATTCAAAGGTATAGGTGTTCTTCTTCGTGGTCAAGATCTTTATATGCAAAGGCTTTTTCTCGGCAATATTTTTTGGATGAAGGTTGGTGATCACATACTCACAATCGTTTATCCACCGCACAGAAGAGGTGTCTGTTTGGCCTAAAAAGGTATCAACTTCAAGATCTTCGCTTCTAGAGAAAGACGATGTTACAAGCTCTCCATTCAAATAACTTTCAAATTCAAATGTTCCTGTGTGAAATTGTTTGCAATCCCTTTCTGGAGAATAGCAAGAGGAAAAAGTGATAAGGATAAGAATTGCATGCAAAAATTGTTTCATCCTGCAAAATAAGGACATTAAAGCGGAAAAATCAATTTTCATAGGCTTCAAAAGTTCCATCTTCATAAAATATCACCACTCTTTTAATGTTTTTCCCTGAAGAATTGGAAAATCTACTGTCTTTTTCAGCTGAAATTTCATTTACAACTTCATTTTGAACGCTGGCTTTATTTATAGTTTCCGGTTTTTCCGCTTCTTTGGATAGAATTGGAGTAGAAGATTGCTCCGATTTAGGGAAACTTCCCTTTCCATTTAAAAGCCAATATAATTCCACCTCAGGATAATTCTGTACAATTTTCAATACGAAATCAAGACTTGGTTTATTTCTTCCAGATATAATGTGAGAGATGGAAGAGCGTCCAACTTGGATAGCATCGGCGAAAGTAGCGGCCGAAATATCATAATAATCCAAGATTACTTGAAGCCGTTTTGAAAAATCATCACTGTTTACCATTGTAACTTTATTTGATCTATAAGATTGTTTACAAATGTAAAACAAAGCATAGGTTATAGCAAGTTACAATTGTAAATAAATATAGTATACATAAATAATCGGTTGAAATAATAACTTATAATATTCTCAAAATAAATTAATTAACATAATTTATATTATCTATTGGAAATTTTCCAAGTCTTCAATAAGAGGAAACTCTTTTATTGTTTACAGATGTAAACAAACAGGATAGATTTGAATGTTTACAATTGTAAATTATTGATTATTTACTTTTGTAAACATGAGTAACAACCTATCTACATTCAACTCTTTTATAGAAGACTATCCTAAGTTCAAGGAAAAATCTCTTTCAGGGAGATATATAAATACAGATCATATTTTACCCTTGCTTAAAAATTTGGAGAAAGAATTTCAGCTTGATAAAATTGGGAAATCAAATTTGGGAGAAGACATTTATTCTATTCAACTAGGTACTGGGAAAACAAAAATATTAATGTGGTCTCAGATGCATGGAAATGAATCTACGACCACGAAAGCTGTTTTCGATCTTTTAAATGCTTTTCTAATTAAAAGGGATGAATTGATTTTGAAAGAGATCTTGGATACTTGCAGTCTTTATATAATACCTATTTTAAATCCAGATGGCGCTAGGGCTTTTACCCGAGTAAATGCGAATGAAGTAGATCTAAATAGGGATGCAAAGGAGTTAAAGCAAGTAGAAAGTAATATACTTCGAGCTGCTTTTGATCAGTTTCAACCAGATTTTTGCTTCAACCTTCACGATCAAAGAAGCATATTTAGTGCGGGAGATTCAAAATTTCCTGCGACTCTTTCTTTTTTAACTCCTTCCATGGATGCTGAAAGGAGCATAAAACCATCTAGAGAAGTTTCTATGAAGCTTATTGCTGCTATTAATGAAAAGGTTTCAGAATACATTCCTAATCAAATAGGAAGATATGACGATGGATTTAATGCTAATTGCACTGGAGATAATTTTCAGAGCTTGGGAGTTCCTACCGTATTATTCGAAGCTGGGCATATTGGAAAAGATTATGAACGAGAAATGACTAGAGAATATGTATTTGTTGCGTTACTAGCCGGATTAAATGCTATTGCTACTAATTCTTATAAACAACATACCACTTCACAATATTTTAAAATCCCTGAAAACGGGAAGTTGTTTTACGATATTCTATTAAGAAATGCGAAAGTGAAATCTGAAATTGTTGATGTTGCAATTCAGTTTAAAGAGATCTTAAAAGACGGAAAGATCATTTTCGTAGGTTCTGTAGAAAATATTTCCCCCAAACTGGCGTTTTTTGGACATCAGGAAATTGATTGTAAGTTCAATTTAGTCACACTTCTGGATAAAACCGAGATTTCCGAAAACGTTATCGCAGATAAAATTCTTGTAAATAATGAGATTTTAATGATAAATTATGAAATTAAATGAAAATCCTTGCTAATAGTTTAGCCAGATTGTGCTAATTTTGTGTTTCATTAAAAGACTTTAAGAATTATGGCAAAATATAAATTAGACGAAACCGATCATCAAATTCTGGATATGTTAATCGAGAATACTCGTACTCCGTTTACAGATATTGCTAAAAAATTGAACATTTCTGCAGGTACGGTGCATGTTCGAGTGAAGAAGATGGAAGAAGCGCAAATAATTTTAGGTTCTACATTAACCTTGAATTATGAGAAATTAGGATATGCGTTTATTGCTTATGTTGGAATATTCCTTAAGAATACCTCGCAGACTAAATTTGTATTAGAAAGAATAAACGATATTCCATTTGTGACTGTTGCTCACGTAACTACTGGTAAATTCAATGTTTTTTGTAAAATTAGAGCAAAGAATACGCAGCATGCTAAAGATATTATCTTTCAATTAGATGATATTGAAGGTGTATACAGAACTGAGACTATGATCTCTTTAGAAGAAAGCATGAACGATAAAAAGCGTTTAATGCATTCTATTTTTAAAGAATTGTAGAAACTTATAAAATCGTCTTAAAAACCCTTTAGGCTAAATAGCTCTAAAGGGTTTTTTTATACCTTCACTTTTCAAATAAAAAATACTCTATGCCTATTTTAAAACCTGCAGCTTCAGAATTTAATCCATACTATAAAACTTATATAGATCAGCTTCCAGATGAAGATCTACTTACTATTCTTGAAGATCTAAAATCGGAATTCGTTCAATTTTTGAAAACATTAATGCCGGAAGATCTTTCTCATAGTTATGCTGAAGGGAAATGGACAGTTGCTCAGTCTTTACAACATGTTATAGACACAGAAAGAATATTTCAATATAGAGCCTTAACAATTGCGCGAGAAGATCTTACACCACTTCCAGGCTTCGATCAAGATGCGTATGTGCCCGTTTCTAAAGCCGAAAAAAGAAGTCTAGAAAGTTTTATAAAAGAATTTGAAGCTGTAAGGGATGCGGGAATTGCACTTTTTAGAAGTTTTGACGAACAGATGCTTGGCAGATTAAGTGAAGCTAGCAAATCTCATCTAAGCCCAAGAGCAGCCGGGTTTATTTTGGCGGGACATCAAAAACATCATTTAGCCTTATTTAAATCTCATTATGGATTATGAATAGATTAAAGACATTCTGGAATCTTACTAAAAAGGCTTATGAGAGCTGGAATAGCAACGATCCTTGGGCAAGAAGCGCCATTATTGCTTATTATACGTTGTTTTCATTACCATCGTTACTAATAATTGTAGTTAGTATTGCGGGATATTTCTTCGGACGAGAAGCGGTGCAGGGAAGGATCACTGGTCAGATCGCCGAATTTATAGGAGAAGATTCAGCAACAATTATTGAAAATATGATTAGTAACGCCGCATTAAGCTCTAATTCTACCTTAGCGGTAATTTTTGGAGTTTTTATGCTAGTTTTTGGTGCAACCGGGGTTTTCTTTCAGCTTAAAAAAGCTATGAACAACATCTGGAATGTTGCAGAAAAAAAGGAAACCTATTTTAGAATGTTCATGGATCGAGTGATCTCTTTTGGGATGATCTTAATTATAGGATTTCTGATGCTTCTAGGCTTAATAGTTTCAGCTTCTATTAGAATGTTAAGCGATTATATTGAGAGTTATGCCCCAGTATTAACGGCATTAGGTTTAGATCTAGTAAATTCATTATTATCATTGGTCTTTATAACACTCTTGTTCGGTTCTATTTTTAAATTATTACCAGATATAAAAATACGTTGGAAGGTGACGCTATATGGTGCAGCGCTAACAACAGTTCTTTTCTTGATCGGAGAATATTTAATAGGAATTTATTTCGGTCGTACAGATCCAGCTTCAGTTTATGGAGGTGCTTCTTCTATGGTGCTTATATTACTTTGGGTAAACTATACTTGTTTAATAATGTTCTTTGGCGCAGAATTTACTGTTCAGTATGCATTATATAAAAAGGAAAAAATTACAACTACTGAATTTAGCGAACCTGCAATTCATCAAGAATTAGAAAAACTTGAAGAAAAAAAAGCGAAGTTGAAAGACGACGATAAGACAATGAAGGATCTAGAATCTAACACTCCTAATGTCGATTAACATTTGCAACCCAGTATTAGCAGAGGTTTAACGAAATTCTCTTATTTTTTATAAACTCCTTAATACACGTTGGGAGGCTTGCATAGTATCTTTGAAATAATTAAAAGTTTAATACTAAAACCAACAATTATGAAAAAGAGAATAGCCATATTGGCAACAGATGGATTTGAAGAAAGTGAATTAAAATCGCCTAAAGAAGCGATGGAGAAAGAAGGATTCGACGTTGATATAGTAAGTTTAAAATCTGGTAAAATTAAAGCCTGGGCAGACGGAAATTGGTCTAAGGAATATACTGTAGATAAAACTTTAAGTGAAGTTAGTGCTACAGATTACAATGCCTTGGTATTGCCAGGTGGGGTAATTAACCCCGATAAATTAAGAAGAGAAGAAAGTGCAGTGAGTTTTGTAAGAGATTTCTTTGTGCAAAAGAAACCGGTTGCTGCAATTTGCCATGGTCCATGGACACTTATTGAAGCAGAAGTGGTAAAAGGTAGAAAAATGACTTCTTTTGGATCTATTAGAAAAGATCTTGAAAATGCCGGAGCAAATTGGGTAGATGAAGAAGTGGTAGTGGATGAAGCTTTAGTAACAAGTAGAAATCCTAATGATCTTCCAGCATTCAACGCAAAATTGATAGAAGAAATTAAAGAAGGTAAGCACGAACAACAGCATGCCTAATTAAAAGTTAAGCAAAAATAAAAGCGGTCTGTAATTAAATTACAGACCGCTTTTTATGTTATTTATCTTCTTCCTCGTCTTCATCTTCTTCATCCCCAGTATTCTTTTCTGGGATTTCAACGATTGGCTCATTAAAGTCGGAATCTTCATAATCATCTTCATCATAATTAGCCATAGTGTTTTCTAATCTGGTACTTACTTTAACCAAATAAATAGAATCTTCTGTACGAACCTCTACAGCTTCTACAGTTTCATTCTTGGCATTCTTAAAGGAGATCACCTGATCGTCGTCATAACCATCGGGATATTTCTCTACCAATAAGCTTAAGATCTCAGGGGTTAACTTTTTGTAATCTACAATGACTCTTTTCATAACTATGATTTGATGATGCAATTATAATAAAATTAGCATTATTTACAAGCGGTCAAATTAATTTTAAATTAATTTTTTATATAATAATTCAAGGCCTTAATTAACAGTTCGTTTGGGACCACTACATCCATTTTTGGAGCTCCAAAATCATGCAAAAGAACAAAATTTATGTTACCATGAGAGTTCTTTTTATCGAATTTAAGCAAGTCTAGTATAGATTCATAATCATTCTCTTCAAGATCGATCTTAGAAAAGATAGCATTGATGTTTTTTGTAACGTTTTCTAATTTATCTAGAGGGAAGTTACATATTTTATTGGAAAGATAAGTAGCCATAATCATTCCTGCTGCAATTGCTTCCCCATGTAATAAATTAACCTTCTGTGCATTAGCTAAAAAATAGGATTCTATGGCATGACCCAACGTGTGTCCATAATTTAAAGTCTTCCTAATCCCTTGCTCTGTGGGGTCTTCGGTTACAATTTTAGATTTTATCTGAATAGATTCAAGAATAAGAGAATCTAGATCTTCCAGGGTAAGTGACTCCAAATTTGTTGCTTTTTTCCAATAAGATTCACTGGCAATTAGTCCATGCTTCAATATTTCAGCAAGACCGCTTCTCATCTCATTCGCTGGAAGTGTTGCTAAATACTGCGAGTCTATTAAAACCATTTCTGGCTGATTTATAACCCCAATTTGGTTCTTTAAACTTCCTAGATCTACACCGCATTTTCCTCCAACAGAGGCATCAACCATCGCCAATAAACTAGTTGGCACATTTATGTAAGAAATCCCTCTCTTAAATGTGCTTGCTACAAAACCTCCTAGATCTGTAACTACACCGCCGCCAAGATTAATTAGCAAACTTTTTCTATCTGCTTCCAATTCAGAAAGACTGCTCCAAATCCCAGAACAGGTTTCAATATGTTTATGTTCTTCTCCAGCTTCCATTTCAATTACCTCAATAGTTGCTGAAGTTTCTAGCTTCTGAAGAAAATAATTTAAGCAATGGTCATGGGTATTGCTGTCTACTAAAATGAAGATAATTGAAGGATTATTTTCAGCTAGATAACTTGATAATTTTGAATATCCATTTTCGGCATAATATATAGCAGCTTGGCTGGCTAAAACAGTCATATTTAGAGTGGTTTAATTCTATTTAATAGTTATCGAAAATAAGCAGAAAATAATTAAATTATCCTAACTCAATAATTATATTTGCCGCATTAATATTTACAGATGATCACAAAAAAAATCTTTAACGACACGGAGACTGCTTTCAAATTAAAATCTAATGAAGATTTAAATAGAGCTTTATTCCTGTTTGGAATGATTAACCGCCCTACATTAGTAAAAATAGGCACCTATCTTACCAATATTTCTCTAAAACTTCATTTACCTGTAGAGGGACTTATTAAAAGTACCATCTTCAAGCAATTTAGTGGGGGAGAGACCATGGAAGCTTGTATGAAGGTGATCGATAAAATGTATACCAAGAAGTTGCATAGCATTCTGGATTATTCTGTTGAAGGTAAAGAGGCAGAAAAACAGTTTGATGCTGCGATGAAGAAAAAGATAAGCATTATTGAATTTGCTGCCACCAAAAAGGAATTGCCTTATGCTGTTTTTAAACCAACCGGAATTGGAAGATTTGAGATCTGGGAAAAGGTTACTTCAAAAGCAACTCTAAGTGAAGAAGAAACTCAGGAATGGGAACGAGTTAAGAATAGAGTAGATCTAATTTGTGGTGCCGCTTTTAAAAATAACATTGGCGTTTTAGCCGATGGAGAAGAGACTTGGATGCAAGAGGCAGCAGATGATCTTATGGTAGAGATGATGCAAAAATATAACAAAGAGAAAGCTATTGTATTTAATACGTTGCAGTGTTATAGATGGGATAGATTTGCATATTTACAAAAACTTCATTTGCAAGGAAAAGCAGAGGGATTTAAAGTTGGTGCAAAAATAGTACGTGGGGCTTATATGGAAAAAGAAAATGAGCGCGCAAGAAAAATGGGATACCCAACCCCGATCTGTGAAAATAAGGAAGCTACCGATGTTAGTTTTAATGGTGTTTTGGCATATTGTTTAGCTCATATCGAGGATATTTCTTTATTTATTGGAACTCATAATGAAATGAGTAATTATTTGGCTTTGCAAATAATGGAAGATAAAAATATCGCCATAAACGATTCAAGAGTATGGTTCAGCCAGTTATACGGAATGAGTGACCACATTAGTTTTAACTTAGCTAAGAAAGGTTATAATGCCGCTAAATTGGTGCCTTTTGGTCCCGTGAGAGATGTAGTGCCATATCTAATTAGAAGAGCACAGGAAAACACTTCTGTAAAAGGACAAACTGGAAGAGAGCTTGCTTTGTTAATTGAAGAGAAAAAACGAAGAAAAGGAGAACCTACAAAAGGAAATAGGGATTAAATATTAATTAATGAAGCTACTTGCCAGATTTATATACTTTCAAATAATGGGATGGAAGGTAAGTGGAATCCCAGATCCAAGTATTAAAAAATGCGTTTTAATAGTTGCTCCACATACTAGTTGGTGGGATTTCTTTCTCGGACTCTTAATCCGGAAGATCATGAACATGGAAGCGCACTTTGTTGGTAAAAAAGAATTGTTTAAACCACCTTTTGGATGGTTTTTTAGATGGATGGGTGGCTCGCCAATAAATAGAGGCTCCAAAGAGAATAAAGTTGAAGCTATTGCCGCGCTATTCGAAAAAAAAGAAATCTTTAGATTAGGGATGTCCCCGGAAGGTACCAGAAAAAAAACCGATCGTTGGAAGACCGGTTTCTATTATATTGCTGAAAAAGCGCAAGTGCCTATAATTATGGTGGCTTTTGATTATGCTAAGAAGATGATCACATTTTCTGAACCTTTTTACACTAACGGAAATTTAGATCTAGATCTTGCTGAGATTGAATCTTTTTATGATGGCGTAGTTGGGAAATTCCCCGACAAATTTTAAAATCTGATTGACTTATTCTTCAGATTCCTCCATGGTGTGATATACGTTTTGTACATCTTCATCTTCCTCTAAGCGCTCCAATAGTTTTTCTACATCTGCAGCTTCTTCTGGAGATAATTTTTTAGTAACCTGCGGAATTCTTTCAAATCCTGAAGATAAGATCTCTATATTTCTGTTCTCTAATTCTTTTTGAATAGCTCCAAAACTTTCGAAAGGGGCATAGATCAAAATTCCATCTTCATCTTCAAAAACTTCTTCTGCACCAAAATCTATTAATTCCAATTCTAATTCTTCTGCATCCTGACCTTTTGCATCTATTCTGAAATTACAAGTATGATCGAACATAAATTCTACAGAACCTGAAGTTCCAAGGTTCCCGTCAGATTTGCTGAAGTGCATACGCACGTTAGCAACCGTTCTATTGTTATTATCTGTAGCAGTTTCAACTAGAACAGCAATCCCATGTTGGGCATACCCTTCAAAAAGCACTATTTTATAATCGCCCTGACTTTTATCACTCGCACGTTTAATTGCGCGATCTACGTTATCTTTAGGCATATTCACACTCTTCGCATTCTGAATTACTGCGCGTAGTCTAGAATTGCTGTCTGGATCTGGACCACCTTCTTTAACAGCCATTACTATATCCTTACCAATTCTGGTAAATGCCTTGGCCATTGCAGACCAACGTTTCATTTTTCGTGCTTTTCTAAATTCGAATGCTCTTCCCATAAATATTAAAATCTGGTGTAAAAATAAAAAAACGTTCCATTTCTAGCTAAAAAAATGGAACGACAATATAAAATAATTAGACTTTATTCAGCATTTACAATTGCTTCGATAGCTTTTGCTAATTTAAAATCTTTTTCTGTCACTCCACCCGCATCATGAGTAGAAAGCGAGATCTCTAATTGGTTATAAACATTGTTCCAATCTGGATGATGTTGTTGTGCTTCAGCTTCAAAAGCAATGCGTGTCATTAAAGTAAAAGCTTCTTTAAAATTTTCGAATTCAAAAGAAGTTTGCAATGAATTGTCTGTGTAAGACCATCCTTCTAAAGATTCTAATTTTTCGTTTATTTCTTGTTCAGATAATGTTTTCATAGTGTTACAATTTAAGGTTAGCAGTATTCAGAAAATTAAATTTCAGAATTGCATTGGTGATCTATTTTGTAAAGGTACTATTCCTAATTTAATGTGAGTATGAAAGTGATCTCAGGAATTTCAGAATTATATAACCACAGAGGAATTTATAACTGTTTGCAGCGAAACATTTAAATTCTTGGGTAGTAAGTTGTCTTTAGGTAACACTGCAAGAAATCTATCGTAGTTAGAATCGTATACCTGCTTCAAAAGTGGATTTTTGTAACCCAAGGCTAGCGCAATGTCTTTAATAAGATCGTGTTGATGGGTTAGATCTTCGCTGCCTAAATGAAAAACTCCTTGTTTTTTCTGATTGATGATGTAATGTATTTGCTGCGTAACACTGCTTATATCTGTAGCATTTACTACCACATTTGGAAAAACTTCGATAGCTTCTCCAAATTCTATTTTATTCTTTATCTCAATAGTTCTGGGAGAATTTGCACCAAAAACCATTGGCAATCGCAAAATATTGTATTTGTTATTGGGCAATCTTAAAAGGGCATTTTCGATCTTTATTTTGAATCTACCGTAGATGCTTTGAGACAAGGTTTTGTCATATTCGTACGAAGGATAGTTGGTAAAGGCATCAAAAACATTGGCAGAGGAAATGAATAATAATTTACATTTATTCTGAAGGATATAATCTATCACCGAAAAATGGGTAGCAACCTGTGCATCAAAATTCCCTCGAAGTGCTGAAACGATCACGGTAGGCCGAAGATTTTCTAAAAGGATCTGAATATCCTCGGTTTCCATATCATACTCATAGAACTTCTGATTGTTCTCGAAAAAATTAGATTCGGTATGATAGGTTCCGTAGGTATCAAAATAGGAGCAGAGCTCCTTATACAGGGCATTCCCTATAAAGCCGCTTGCTCCTAAAATCAGTACTTTTTCCAATAGATTTATCCTTTATAAAAAGGCAATTTCACTAATGTGGCAGGAACTGCTTTTTTTCTTATTTGAATATAGATCTTCTCATTAGCTTTCGCCATTTCGGTAGGAATGTATCCCATTCCAATTCCTTTATCTAGCGATGGAGACATCGTTCCGGAAGTGACGTTTCCAATTACTTTGCCATCAGCATCTACAATATCATAACCCTGTCTTGGAATTCCTCTTTCATCTAATTCAAAAGCGATCAATTTTCTTTTAGGTCCTTCCTCTTTCTGCTTTTTTAAAGCTTCAGCGTTTATAAAATCCTTATCGAATTTTGTGATCCAACCTAATCCTGCTTCAATAGGAGACGTGGTATCATCTATATCATTTCCGTATAAACAGTATCCCATTTCCAATCTAAGGGTATCTCTTGCAGCTAAACCAATTGGCTTAATACCAAAATCAGCTCCAGCTTCAAAAACCTTGTTCCAAATAGTGTCAGCATCTTCATTTTTGAAATAGATCTCAAACCCTCCGCTTCCTGTATAACCAGTAGCAGAAATAATTACATTTTTTACTCCTGCAAAATCTGCAACTTCAAACGTGTAAAACTTAATATCTTTTAAGTTTACTGAAGTTAGTGATTGCATGGCTTCTGCAGCTTTTGGACCTTGAATTGCCAACAGAGAATATTCATCTGAAAGATCGCGCATAGTAGCATCCATGGTATTATGATGGGCTATCCAGTTCCAATCTTTCTCAATATTGCTAGCGTTTACTACCAACATATATTTCTCTTCATTAAATCTGTAAATAATAAGATCGTCAACAATTCCTCCATCTTCATTAGGCATACAAGCATATTGCGCTTTCCCATCTGTTAATTTAGAAGCATCGTTAGAACTTATTTTCTGAATTAATTCTAAGGCATGCTCTCCCGAAATTAAAAATTCCCCCATATGAGAAACGTCAAAAACACCAACGTCTTTACGAACTGTTTCATGTTCTACATTAACTCCTTCATAAGAAACCGGCATATTAAAACCAGCAAAAGGAACCATCTTGGCATTTAAAGATTCATGTATATCGTTAAGGGCAATTTTCTTCATGTGTTTTAGAATTTTCGCAAATTTATTTAAATCAATTTGAATAGTTGTGCAAATAAACATAATTATTAAGAATAGGCCGCTTATATATTATTGCACACAGATTAATTTTATATTTGTCAGGCATAGAAAAACACAGATCTAGATGAAGATTTTTGATATAGAACAATTAGCTGAAGCCGATAAAATTACTGCGGAAAAGCAAGGTTTGAAACCCGGAGAATTAATGGAAAGAGCGGCAACGCTTGTTTTTAATGATATTCACTCCAAATTGAATAGCGCGCAAATCCCAATAAAATTGTTTTGCGGAATTGGTAATAATGGGGGAGATGGATTGGTTGTAGGAAGGTTGTTGATAGAACATGGATACCAAGTCACCGTGTATGTGGTAAATTATAGCAATAATAGGTCTAAAGATTTTTTACTGAATTATGATAGGATTAAGGAAGTAAGCAATGATTGGCCAATCCAAATAAAAGGGGAAGAAGATTTTCCTGAATTATCTGAAAAAGATTTTATAATTGATGCCATGTTCGGGATTGGTTTAAATCGCCCTTTGGAAAAGTGGGTTGGAAAACTGGTGACCTACATTAATAACGCGAAAGCATTTACGCTATCTATAGACATGCCTTCTGGAATGTTTGCAGATAAGATGCCAGATGAGGATAATCCTGCAATAAAAGCAAATGTTACCATCACTTTTCAAGCTGCAAAACTAATCTTTTTTCTACCACAAGCCGCTTCTTATGTTGGAGACCTTCAGGTATTAGAAATTGGTTTAGACAGAGAATATTTATCGAAAGCACCGGTGCACAATCAGCTTATTGGGAAACCTGAAGCTTTATTACTTTATCACCCAAGAGAAAATGAATCCCATAAGGGTGATTATGGACACAGTTTAATAGTTGGAGGTAGCTATGGTAAAATAGGAAGTATTTTGTTAGCTTCTACCGCTGCGTTAAGAACTGGAGCTGGTTTTGTAACTATCTTCTCCCCAAAATGTGGATATAATATTCTTCAAACCGGATTACCAGAAGCCATGGTGATCACCGATGAAAATACAGATGAATTAAGTGAGATCAAGTTTGACGTTACTCCAGATGTTATTTGTTTTGGAATGGGAGCAGGGACTTCCAAAAAAACTCTTGAAGCATTTTCTAAATTACTGAAGTCAACTAAAACTCCAATGCTTATTGATGCAGATGGAATAAACTTGCTAGCAAAAGAAAAATCTTTATTAAAAGAATTGCCAGAAAACACCATTCTTACGCCTCATCCAAAAGAATTAGAACGTCTTATTGGAAAGTGGAAAGATGATTTTGATAAACTTGCTAAGGTTAAAAAGTTCAGTAAAAAATATGGAGTTATTGTAGTGATTAAAGGAGCTCATACCGTAACAGTTTTTGAAGAAGATGTGTATATTAACAATACCGGAAATCCTGGAATGGCTACCGCTGGAAGTGGAGATGTACTTTCCGGGGTGATCACTTCTCTTATTTCACAAAAATACGAACCCTTGATTGCAGCAGTACTCGGAGTTTATCTTCATGGAAGAACCGGAGATATCATGGCCGAAAAAGTGAGTTATCAAGGTTTAATTTCAGGAGATATTGCCAATAATATGGGATTATCATTTTTGGACTTATTTAAAAAGGAAACTCAATCTGAAGGGAATTGATAAAAAATCAGTTATTTTAGCAGTTGTTTAATAAATTGAAAATTTTAAGCTTCAGTTTAAGTAAGAATATATCAATTAGATCATATGCAGATTGATTTCTTTTTCTCCCTAAAAAATGCCTTATAGTTTATGAATTCATACCATTATATAAGTTCTGCAGTATTAGACCTGCATGTTATTCATGATATCCTTCAAAATAAAATGAAACTGGAGTTGAGTGATGAGTCCAGGATCAATATAGAAAAGTCAAGAAAATATTTAGATGAAAAGATTAAACAAAGTGATAAGCCCGTTTATGGTATAAATACTGGGTTTGGATCTTTATGTAATGTAAAAATATCTACAGAGCATTTAACTCAGTTACAGGAAAATCTGGTGATGTCTCATGCTTGTGGGACAGGAGCTTTGGTTGAGAAACCTATTATTCGATTAATGTTGTTGCTTAAAATTCAGTCTTTAAGTTATGGGAATAGTGGAATAGCATTAGAAACCGTACTTAGATTGATCGATTTTTATAATGAAGATATTTTGCCTGTGATCTATGAGCAAGGATCATTAGGAGCATCTGGAGATCTTGCACCTTTAGCACATATGTCCTTACCATTATTGGGGAAAGGAGAAGTGTATTATCAAGGTAAGCAAGTTGATGCTGCAGAAGTATTGGAGAAATTTGATTGGCAACCTATAAAATTACAGTCTAAAGAGGGATTAGCGTTATTGAATGGAACTCAATTTATGAGTGCTCATGGGGTGTTTGCTTTGATGGAATCTTATAAACTATGCTATCTGGCAGATGTAATTAGCGCTGTTTCTATTGATGCTTTTAATTGTAACATGTCACCTTATGATGAATTAGTTCATATGGTGAGACCGCACAGAGGTCAGATTAAAACAGCAGAACGAATTAGAGAATTCCTAGATGGTAGCGAGATTGCATTAACTGAGAAAGAAAGTGTTCAAGATCCTTATTCTTTTCGATGCATTCCACAAGTTCACGGTGCAACAAAAGATACCTTGTCTTTTACGCGAAAAACCTTTAAAACTGAAATAAATTCGGTAACAGATAATCCTAACATTT
>CAZWSP010000051.1:0-20271 GCA_964636585.1 uncultured Antarcticibacterium sp. | reverse complement strand
ACATCAAATCCCTTCGGTTTACATTAAATTCATCCGCAAATCGGCTGCTATTCCATTCTTGGAATAGCGCCATATACAAACTGATATGTGTGGGATTTAAACGGTCATCCAAAAAGAACTTTTCAAAAGCCGCATTTAGTAGCTTTATATAATTCATAACCATTTAATTAAATGTGTTCTGGATGCGATTTTTATTCATAAGCTTGTGGATTTCTTCAGAATCATAATAAATAATTCCACCAACCTTCGAATAGGGAAGCGTACCATTAATTCTAAGGTTTTGTAAAGTACCTGGGCTCAATTGAAGTAATTCCATAACTTCGGACGACTTCAAGTAGCGCTTTAAATTTCCAGAAGTTTGTTTGGTAAGTAGCTTTCTAATGTCTTGGAGCAGTTCCATTTTGAAATCTCGAAGATCGTCTGTGGTAATAATACTTGTTGGCATTGTAAAACGGTTTTTAAAAATCCCGCTGCAGGTTCTAAGTTTTTAAAGCAGCGGGATTAGGTTAATTTGACTTTCGTTTTACAAATTTGAATCAGTTTGATGTTGTTTTATCCCAATGAGTATTGGAGTTACGGAAAAATTTAACAGTTATAATATTTGAGGGTATATAGATTACTTTGATAGTTTTAAAAACAGTAATAAAGCTTTTAGGAGTTGTTAAGCACAGAAAATTAGCGGAATACTTAAAACGTAATTACGATTTGATTCGAAAACTATTTTGCATCATCACGTCTCATTTTACTTTCCAATTTCAAAATTAATTGATTTAGGTATTTTGTTCTATCACCTTTCCTAGCTTTAATTTCAGAATAGGTCTTGTATCCTTGGTCTAATTTAGTATTGAAGAAATCCTCAAAAGATGATATGATAGTACTTATTTCTACATTCCCATGATTTAATGCTCCATCGGCGTATAAGGAATAAATAAGTTCTACCAGAGCTGTTTTAGATCCTGACCATAACAGTAATTTAGGCTGCTTTTCTGCATAAAGAACTTTATTATCGGGTTGTAATTTGTGAAGTTTATCACGGATATAATGGATAAACTTATACATAGCTTGCACCATTGCCCAAAGCATATCGTGAGAGGTGGAGAATTCAGGATATTGATAATAATTAATGGTAGGTGCAAATGGGAAATTATCAAGATTATTTCTAGTAAAGAATTGTGGATCCATATAATTATGAGATTGCTCCATATAATTCACGAAATCTTTATTCTGAGAAAAGAACTTATTGATTTTTTTTACTTCCTTTTCCAGGAACCTGACCTTTGGGCTACTTCCGGCCTTTGGTATACTATTTTCGCAGTTCCTTACCTCGCTAAAATAAATTAAATAGCTCATAGGTAAGGATTTGATATTTCTAAAAAAGTTGATCTCAGAAGCCGAGTCTTCAAAATCCTCCTTTTCTACCATATGCTGTAGTTCAGATAGAGTACTATTGCAAAGCCGGATTCCCAATTCGGCCTTTTCAAGTGATGAGCTTTCCGAGGTGATGATCTGGTTTATTTGATCCGTAAAAATAAACATTGCTTTCTCGAACATGAGATTAGTATTTAAGGAAAATAAATAATACCGTTGTTGCGCTATTTTCAATTGGTTTTATTAAGGGTATACATTAAAAACTATACTTCATAAGGGGAGTATTAATCTTTTCTTAACCAGTCTAAAGCTTCCAAAGCAAAGTTATCTCGAGTTTGTATGTATGCACATTTCTCTATAACCTTTGCACCTACTTTCCGTTTTTCAAAACCGGCAGTTAAACCAAAATCTATTCTCTTATTGCCTAACTCATTTGCTCGTAGTATAGTCTGGAATAAAAGCTGTCTATAAACATTATATTCTCTGGAGAAATTATAATCCATTCCTATAATTGCAGGAGTGTAAATATTATTGGAATTTTTGTAGCAAAACATTACTCCGACTTGAAGCATTTTTTCTTCCTTTAAAAATAAAAGTACGTATTCCCATTGTGAAGATAAATTCATATGCTTAAACAGCGAAAGTGGATAACTAAATGTGTTGAGTCCTAGATTATTATTCTTTACCTCTAGATAAAGCTCAAAACTTTTTTCTAGTTCACTGTCTGTTAATCTATCCAAGATCTGAATTTCAAACTTATCTTTAAAAGCTTCAATATCTTTCCTGAAATGCTTTCTGGAACTTTTGCTTAGTGTTTGAATGTAGGAAGCCTCATCATTCCAATTGAATTGATCATAAACAGCTGCTTCGGGCATAGCCACCTGAACGAACCCTTTGTTATGTAGAAAAGTTTTTATGGCTTTATCCCTTGGGTTAAAATCCCGAAGAATCAAATACTGAGGTTTCAATTTTTTTTCTAATATTTCTAATTGCTCTAGTAACAGGTTGAAAGCTTCCTTCCAATCGGATCTGTCTTGGCATAAATGCAAATGTTCACCCTCTGTGATCATAGAACCCATACTAAGGCAATAACTTGTATGGTAATAGGGCTCACTTTTCCTAGTCTTTTCTAATTTAAGAGAAACGGACTCTGGTGCAAGCATATCTTCTTTCCATAATCCATAAGAAAAAAAAGTAGCTAAAATGCACTCTTGTTTATCATTTTTAACTACAAAATAGAAGAATTGATAATTGTGTTCCGGAGAGCTATTATCCCTAAAAATTCCTTCTAAAGAAATAAGTCCATTCCAGTCATAAAAACTATTACCTCCCACAGTTTCATTCCATAGTTTAGGATCAATATGTTTAATTGAATTATAGGTTTGTAAGGTTAAGTTTGATTTGGATTGCGCTGGTGGTTTTATTTTGTTTTTTTCCCGACCAAATGCGAAATTCACACGATTAAGATTGGTATGTGTATCTTCAAGAGCCAGTGGAAAATGATGCTCAAGAGCCTCTACTAGTTCTTTAATTTCTTCCTTTTGATTATGTCTGGATATTGTAATCCTTAGCCCCGTATTTTTAACTGGTACCGCTGGAAAGATACCAGTGTTCACATAAAAACCAGAATTAATAAGCCTATTGACTAAATTGAATCCCGTTTCCGGCATACCAGCTCCAATATAGAAAACAGGGGAATCATTATCTATTATTAAAGGAAGGTTTGTTTTTTGTAAACATTGATTGAAATAGGAAATTCGATCTAAAAGCTCGTCTTGCAATTTATAAATTTCTTCACTTAAATGGATCTTTGCAGAGGCAATTGCAGCTCCAACTGAGGCTGGTTCCATTTGTACAGAAAACGTTAGGGGACCTCCAAAATTTTTAATTCTTTGATGGATTTTTTTATCGTTACATACCATTACAGCACCGCTGGCACCGAATGTTTTACCAAGTGTTCCAAAAAGTATCATCCTATCGGGTAACTTTTTTAAAACACTCATCACATATCCGCTACCGTTATTACCTTTCCAACTCATGCCATGCACATCATCAAAATAAATGTGAAGTTGTGGGTATTTATCGCATAACTGCATCAATTCGTCAATAGGGGCATAGTCTCCAAACATGGAATACATTCCATCAGCCATATACCAAATCTTATCACATTTAGACTGCAGTTTTCTAATTTTATCTTCTAACATTTCCAGATTATTGTGTCGAATCATTTCTACTGAAACTGAACGTAACTTTAACGGATTTACGGCACTTTGAACACTCCAATGTACCTGATGATCCAAAATAACTCCATCGCTATCATCCACAACAGAGGGAATTACCCCCATATGACCAAGCGTACTGTTTTTAGTAATTACAACCGGGCTCTCATAAATATCATATAAAAGAGATTCCAGTTCGGCATACAAAGGTTGAGAAACATAAGATTTAGAAAGGGGAAATTGGGATCCATATGCATTAATCGCTTTTATAGCTCCTTGCTTAAGTCGATAATCTTGTTCTAAACCTAAATAGCCAGTAGTACCAAAATGAAAAAGTTTCTTTCCCTTTATCTGAATCTGCCTACCATCAAATTTTTCGCCTTCAGCATATAAATGCAATGCTCCAGATTCTTTTGCATTTGTCATTACCGAAATTACGGTATCCAGAAGGTTGTTATGCTTAATTTTTGCCATCGCCCTATAATTTAAACAACCATGAAACTAATAAAAGAATTCAGCAATCAGCGTTTAATAAAATAAAATGACTTATTAGGCAAATGTTGAACTTTAAAGGCAAATGCTACTAATTGCTATGTTCTGAAAGGAATTTGCGTCACGTCTCTATATTCTTACGTAATATTAATAATAATATTTTTTTTAAATTAGAATATAAATAGGGCTCCAAATGATTAAAGGTGAAGATTATGCGCACTTTTGGATTGATGAAGGTATTCTTCATTTTGTTTACAAACCAAATACCATTATTGATTTAGCAGTTGCGAAAGCAATTGTAAAAGACAGGCTTCGTTTCCAGAATGGTTTATCATACCCTATTTTATGTGATTTAAGGCATTTGAAATCAGCCAATAAAGCCGCTAGAGAATTTCTTGCTGAAAAGGGTTGTTTCAATGCTGTAGCAGTTGCCCTAGTTATTGACAAAGATTATTTAGGAACTTTAATTAAAGCCTTTATAAACATCAGTAATCCATCTGTTCCTACCAGAGAGTTTACATCAGTTCCAGAGGCACTTTCATTCCTTTTTGATTATAAATAATTATCAATATAGTATTACAATGTATACCGCAAATTCCCAGCAAAGGGTTAAGGAAATTCTTGATTTTATTACAGAAATAACTTTAGGTAATTATACTTATACTCTCCCTTTAAGAAACACTAAGGATGAACTAGAACAAATAGTTTTATCTCTCAATACCATGTTAGAGGAGATAGATGCATCGGTACACCAAATTAATAATGAGCAAAGTAAGGAGGTAGTCGAAAATGTAGTATTCAATCTTGATAGAAATTTACAAATAACTTCATATTCCGATAATGTAAGTGAAATACTTAAGTACTCTAAAGCTGAATTAATTAATAAGCCTATAAAATTATTAACGACTGAGGACACAATAATACCTTATCAGTTTTACGAATTATTAAAAAGTCCAACTGAAAGAAACCTACCCTTCAGGGTAGAGTTTAAACATTCCAATGGTTTTTTCTGGTCAGGCTATGGCTATTTACATCACATAATTTCTAATGGCGAAAAAACCTATTCTCTTTCCGTTTTTAAAGCAGTTTATTATAACGAAAGACTTAAGAATTCTGATAAAACCAACAAGTTGGGTACAATCAATTATCCAAGCGAATACAGAAGTTTACTACTTCACGACCAAAGGGCATTAGTAAGAAAATTACATCAATATGTTATGAACAGACTTGATAGGAAATTAAAAAGATTACCCATTATTTCAGTTGAAGTTGGAGGTAGTGTAAGCAAAATAAAAACCGTATTTAAACGCGTTTACGGTGAAACAATTTATGCATTTCATTTGCGCAAACGCCTGGAGAAAGCTTATTATTTACTTATACAAGATAAAATTCCTATTAATGAAATTGCAGAAGATTGCGGTTTCAAAAGCTTTTCTCATTTTTCTAGATCCTTCAAAAAAGAATATGGTGTCACTCCATCCCAAATTAGAAAATCCTAAATAAAATAGCTTCTTAGACTAATATTAAAACATTTAAGACAAATGATCAAGCTCTTAAATGAGGAACTTTATATTATTAAATAAAACATTATTGCGCAATAATGAAGGTAAAGCCTAACCGAGATAATAGGCAAATTTTTAACTTATAAAACTTTATTATCATGAAAATTAAAAATTTAATATTACCGATGATGGCAATTATATTTGCCATAAGTATGGCATTGGCCAATGTAGACATGAAGACCGAACCAGTATTAGTATCACAGGATTATGTTTTTATAAATGGATCTTGGGAGGGAATACCCGAACAAAATTGCGCCCAAGGGAGTGCTACTTGTCGAGTACAGTTTGGACAAGGAGGTCCTATTTACGATGTGTATGATGAAATGAATTTGAGTACACTCAAAAGTAGTAATACCCCAACACCTACACTCATAAATCCATAAATTTAATTAATGATGCCCATCACAAGTTGTGATGGGCATTTTTATGACTCTGTAAAACTTTGCTTTCAAATTAATAAATTCTACTGAGCGATCCCATTTCTAGGAAGAATCACAAATTTTTGAAAGTAATCCTCTCTTAAAAATTTTTTGATAGCTAAATTCACTTCTTCTAAACTTATAAAATGTTCCAATACGGTATTATATTCTACTAATTCAGAAATCATATTTTCTCCATTTTCAATTTTATTTTGCAAATAGTCTGGCCACATGTTAAAAAAACCAAAATTATCTATTCTATTTTTGTAGCTGTAGGATTCATTTTTAATAGCCTTTTCTAGCCAATCTTGTGAAACTCCCTCTTCTCTGAGGTTATTAAAAGTTTCTAATGCCATTTCAATCATTTTTTCTTGATTGCCTATTGCACTATCAAAACCTACATTAAAAGAATAAATACCTTTGCGACTATCCTCCCATTTTCCATAAGCCCTTGGAGAAAAACAACCTTCCCTTAAACGTTTATAAATCTTGTCGTTTAATACCATACTCAAAAGCTGAAGTAAGATTGTATTTTTTGTGTTTCTTTCAACTTTAATAGGGAAGGAAAGGGTAACCATGGCTTGATTAATATTTTCTAAATAAATACTTTTATCCATCTTTTTTAGAGGAAATTCAGCACTGTTTACAGAATCCAATTCTGGAAGATTTTTTGTTGGATAAGGAGACAAAATATTTATTAGTTGTTTTGCAATTTTCTCTCTTTCAAAATCCCCAGTTACAATAAAAGTATATCCCTTGAAATCTGAAAACCATTGGTTGTGAGCTTTAAGTATTTTCTTAAGATTAATATCTTCAATTTCATCACTTTTTAACCTTGGTATTTCCGGATAACGCAAGGCAAGAATATTGTCCTGATAAAAATCAGATGATCCTCTAATGGTCTTACCCTGGAACTCTAATCTTTTATTATTCTTCCAAGCGTTAAATCCTTCAGTATTCATTCTAGGTTGGGTTCTGTAGAGATTGATAAGACTAAAAAACTCCTCGATCTCACTAATTTTAAATTCTCCATTTAAAGCTTGAAAATCTTTTGTAAAATCAAAACGTAATTTAATGCCTTTAGCTGCCTTAAATTTGTCTAGCTCAAATTTGGAATACTTTCCGGCTCCAGTGTATTTAACTATTTCTGGAACAAGGCTTGCTTCCAGGTATACCTCTCTGTTTTTAAATGGAATGTTATTTTTTCTATATCCTCTTATTTGTAGAGTGCTATTATATTTTTTAGAGGTAGGTTTAAGAGGCTTTAAAACTATTTTGATACCATTATCGAGAGTTATTGTGGATACATCTATTAAATTTTTAGATGATTTATCCAATTTTATTGCTTTTGAAACTGGAACGGACACCAAATTTGTCAATGTTTCTATCGGATCCTTTGGAGGATCTATTGGAGATACCTCTAAACTTTCAATCTCCTTTATAATTCTTTTAATTTTGGTATTATCCGGCACCTTTGCTTTAGTCCCTTTTAGAAAAACAAAATCTACATTTTCACTGAGGTCTCCTGCTTTTTTAACGTAAGACTGGATTTGCTCAAGATCAATATCTCTTAGGATTTGAGAAATCATTTCTATTTCTTCTTGTGGATCTTTTGCAAAACGGCCATTTACATAATGTTTTCGATACCTGCTAGCCAAAGAAACAGAACTCGATAAGCTGTTATTAGTTGCTTCATTTAATATTTGAACTTTCGCTTTTTCCAACTCTAAATCTGAAATTCCATTATGTATTTGTTTCCAAGCAAAAAAAGCCTCTCTAATCGTTTTTAGCATTTGTTTTTGATTCCCAGTTTCCAAATCAACTCCCATAGTAATAACTTGTAACTGGCCTCCTGCCAATTCACCAAGTGCATAATTACTGGAAAATTCAGAAAAAAGTGGATGGAAACTTTCTTCGAACATCTCACTTTTCGCTTTAACCAAATTCTGATATAATTTCAGTAGTACTAATTCCTTAAAGTCATTTTCATCTTTTGGGTTCAAACCCCTATTAAGACTTTTCGAAAAGATCTTGAATCGAATATTGGAATTTATGCTGTCATTAATGGTTAGTAGTCTATTTTGACCTCTCAAATTAATTTTTGGATTATAATGACCTTCAACATATTTTTTAGAATCGATATGAGGCTTGATGTTTGAGAAATTAGTCTCAATTTTCTGCTCAATTTTATCCAAATTGATATCACCAACTATAATTAGAGATTGATGTTCAGGCCGATACCAATCCTTATAAAATTTAAAAAAAGCTTCAGTGTTAAAGTCTGCCATACCTTGTATAGCTTTCTTCTCTTCAAATTTTTTGAAACCTACATTGCTTAATAAATTATCCTTTATAGTTTTATTTAACCAGTCTCTGTAAGGGTTATTTGTTCTCCTTTCTCCTAAAACTGCTGCGCGCTCCACTTCGATGGATTTCTGGTCTAAAATAATATTATGGGTCATATCCCGATATAATTTCAAGACATCACTCAACATCTGAGTGTCTTCAGACGGTATACTAAAATAGTATATTGTAAAATCGAAACTTGTATTTGCGTGGCTAATAATTCCAGGCTTTCTAAAATGACTCTTTTTATTGGGAAAATTTTTTGTGCCCATAAAACCTAAATGTTCCATTAGATGCGCGTAATCCAACTGAGTGTTATCTTTTTGAGTAATACCAACCTTTACAACTAAATGCATTTCAATTGTATTTTTTGGAGTGTCATTCTTACGAAGGTAGTAGGTAAACCCATTTTGCAATTGACCATACCTAACGGAACTATCTAGCAAATCGTCCTTAATTCTATTTGGCTTTTCCTGACTAGCCCCAACGAAAACGATGAAGAAAAGCAAGTTAGTCAACAATATTTTCTTATTATTCCACAGCATAACTAAATAATTAATATCCATTATTTTGACTTAGATTTGGATTCTTCATGCGTTCTTCACTTGGAATTGGATATAACACATCTGTATTTTCCCAAAATGGATTGTTCTCTCCTAAAATTTCTGTTGCTTTATCCGTTCTTTTTAAATCCAACCATCGATGTCCCCATTCCGTAAATAATTCCATTCTGCGTTCTTCAAGAATTTTACCTAATAATTCTTCTTTGACAATTGTAGGGTTTATGTCAGCCAAACGCTCTATTCCAGCCCTGCCTCTTATTTCATCAAGATCTCCGATCGCATCTGCTATCTTACCTTGTTTTGCTCTTGCTTCAGCCCTAATTAAATATTGCTCTGCCAACCGAAGCACCATGGAATATTCCTTAGCAGGAAACTCTGTACTATTTCTTACTTTATATTTATAGGCAAAATAAGCTTCCTTTCCTGTGTGATATCCTATCCAATTGGTTAATCTTTTGTCCATTTCATCAAATACAGCTACAAAATCATCTTGTAATTGTATACTTGCCAAAAAGGATAAAAATGGATCTATAATAAAAAGGTTTCCTTCGTTGGTATGACTCACGAGTCCACCCGATCCTATTGGAGAAATTTGCCATATCGCCTCATTGCTATTCGCTAAAAAAACTTCATCCAAGTTCTCCAAGATTTCATAGGTTGGAGTTGCTTGTATCACTATACTACTTTGTTCTTCAGCCTTCTCCCACTGTTCTAGATATAAATAAACTCTTGCCAGTAAAGCGTTTGCAGCATACTTATTTACCCTAGAACGATCTCCACTCAAATATTCTACATTTAATAAATTAGAAGCATCTATAAGATCATCTAAAATTTGTTCATAGATATCAGTCTCACTGTTTCGGAAAACCAGTTCGTTCTCACGATAATCGGTTGTCAAGACTAAAGGAACTTCTCCGTACAAATTCACTAAATAGAAGTAAGTAAATGCTCTAATAAATTTGGCTTCTCCTTCCAATTGAGTTTTTAGATCGGCAGTTATTTTTTCTGATTCAGCCAAACCTTCCATTACAGAATTAGTCATATAAATCATATTATAAGCACTAGACCATATATCCAAATTATTTGGATTGTCTGGCAATAGTTCATTTTGCTCAAATTGCAATCTGAGGAAATTAGTAGTATTAATATTTCTAATATTATCGGCAGATAAACCTGCCAGTAAAGTAACACTACTCCTAGATCCATTTGAAAAAGCGGCTAAACGCAACTGGTTGTAAATTCCAATCATCGCACTAGTAGCAGTAGCATCGTTATTAAAAACTTCACTCCGTATAAGTTTGTTATTTGGAGTTTCAACCTCCACGAAGTCCTCGCAAGAGATTAGACTTGTGCCAAGGAGTAATACCAGTCCCATTTTTCTTAATATATTCAGTTTCATATTTTTTAATTAAAGATTAATTTGAAGTCCACCACTTATTGTTCTCAAGTTTCCAAATCCTATGGTGGAAGTAGGGAATTCAGGATCTAAACCTTTATACGGAGTTAGGGTTAGTAGGTTTTGACCTTGCATAAATATTTTAGCTTGCTTGAGGCCAACAGATTGTATAAAATCCTTAGGTAAATTATACCCCAGGGATAAAGTTTTTAACCTAAGAAAAGAAGCATCCTGATTTGGAAATGTTGTTTCTACAACATAACTATATGCTCTATTAGCTTGGAAAGATTGTGAAATAGTCTGATATTCATTCTGCCCATTTAGAGAGCTTTCATCCAAATCAAGAATGTTGAATGGGGCACCCGCATCAAATAATACAAGCCTTCCGTTTTGTTTTACAAATTCCCATAAGAATTGTAATGTAAAACCCTTGTATGAAAGGTTATTATTAATACCTCCATAAAATTTTCTACTTTGATCTTGGATTATAATTCTATCCTGGAAATCGAAACTCCCATCTTCATTAACATCACGAATGGTATACAACCCTGTTTCTGGATCCAGCCCAGTATATTCGTACAATAAAGAAATGTTTAAAGGATGCCCAACTCGGTAGGTATTCGCATAGGTTGACTGTTCTATATTTGGATAACTCAATAATTCATTTTTTGGAAAACTAATATTTAATGCAGTTTGCCAACGTAAGTTTTTAGTTTCGACATTAACACTATTCGCTTCCAACTCCCAACCAGAATTTTGTACGGTGGCTCTTAAATTTGCTTGTACCGAATTAAATCCCGAAGTGTAGGGGAGTGTGTATCCTACAAGTTGATTGGAAGAGCGATTTCTATACCTGCTTAAACCTAGCCTTATTTTATCATCTAGTAAACCTAGTTCTATCCCTGCTTCTAACTTTTTATTTACTTCCCATGAGAAATCAGGATTAGCCAAGGCTGTGGGATATAAACCTCCCGGTCCTACTGTTGCTTCATATGCGTCTAAATAACCATAATCACCTATTTGATCATTCCCTGTAGTACCATAACTGCCCCTCAATTTTCCGAAGGATAAAAATGGAATGGATTTTTCTACCCATGGTTCCTCAGAAAAAATCCATGCAACCCCAACAGCACCAAAATTTGCAAAGCGATTGTTTGGACCAAATCGAGAGGATCCATCTCTTCTACCAGTTAAGTTGATGTAATATTTTTTGTCCCAGTTAATTCCTAAGCGAGAAAACAATGCACTATATCTATAATCTGTTTGTGTGTTAGTGGCATTTATAATTTTTTCAGCAGCTGCAATATTTCCAATTAAAGATTCTGACGCGTATCCCGTGGCTTGAAAATTTTGTTGATCTTGTTTGTTTTCTTGCAAGGTCGCGCCAATTAAAGCTGCGACGTTTAACTTTTTATGTTGAGTCTCATATATTAACTGAGGTTCAACTATCCAAGAATTTCTATTGGAACTTAAATGAAATGAACTATTGGGCGATGCATCTGCTGGATTATAGGAACGACTTGGAAGTTTCCATAATTCATCACTATCATACTTCGAATAACCCAAAGTGGTTTTAAGCTTTAATCCCTTAAATAACTCATAGGATAAGCCTACATTAGAAATTAGATTGTTGGATTCTGTATTTGTAGCATTAAAATATCCTTTTAAGGGATTATCAAGATTTGCTTCTCCCCAATCTTCCCAATTTAAACTACCATCATCATTAAAAATAGCAGGGGCATTGGGAGGTAAAAGAAAAGTGGCAGAATTTAAACTAACATTACCCACTAGCCTGTTTACATCTACTCCATAATTTAAGGAAAGATTAATATTTAATTTATTATCCTTGGAGCGATGATTAAGACTTACATCTCCAGTAATTTTATCGTAATTATAGTTCCCAGTGTAAACCGTTCCCTGAGTAAAATAAGAACCTCCAACTCTAAATGACGTGTTTTCACTACCTCCAGAGAAAGCAAGATTTGCATTGGTAGTCTCTGCTGTGCCACCAAAAAGAAAATCCTGCCAATCGGTATACCTGTTTTGGTCAAACAAAACCAAATCGTAAGCATTAAACTCATTTGGTTCTACCCCATCATTTTCAAAGGCAGTTCTTCTTATTTCAAGATATTGCTCGGTATTTAAAAGATTCAAACGATTGGGCATAGTGCTCACACCTGTATAAATTCTAGCCTCTAAACCCGTCTCCCTTTGCTTTCCGGTTTTGGTACTAATTAATATTACCCCATTTGCACCTCTAGACCCATAAATAGCCGTAGCATCTGCATCCTTTAGAACTTCAATACTCTCTATATTCGAAACATTCAAGGTGTTTAATGGATCTAAACCTGTATTGCCAATAATGGAATTTGTTTCTATTGGGGTGGAGTTAATTGGAACGCCGTCTATAATATATAGTGGGTAGTTGCCTTCTGAGCGTAAACTGTTAATTCCTCTTATTCTAATGGTAGCGGCACCCCCAGGATTTACCCCACCAGAAGACACCTCAACCCCAGCCATTCTACCTTGCAAAGCTTGCAAAGGGCTTACTACAGGTTGTAATTCTATTTCCTCGGCTGTTATTCTAGAGATATTACCCGTACTTTCCCTGCGGGTAGTATTGTAATAACCTGCGTTTATTTGTACTTCGCCAAGTGAAGCAATATCTTCTTCTAATTGTATATTAATTATCCCTTGATTACTTACTTGTTCTTCGTGAGTTTTGTACCCAATAAAAGAGAAAACCAATATGGCATTCTCGCTTGCAGTAATACTATAATCCCCGTCTAGGTTTGTGAGCGTACCTCTTGAAGAACCTTTTAAGGTAACGGTGACGCCTGGAATTGGAATGCCATTATGATCTAGTACTTTTCCTGAGACTTCCTGTTGTAGAATATGTGGTGACCTAAGATTTGCTGCCGTAGCAACTTGTGCTAGAAATAAAAACATTCCAGCAATAATAATTAGCGCCACCCATTTGAGGCGCGAGTAATTATTTTTCATAATTTTACATGTGTTTTAAATGAAACATTGTTTTATTTAAGCTTAGGCCTTCCCCACCGGACTCCAATCATTAGGGGAAGGCTTCTTAGCTTAACACCTATAACTAGGCTAATTCAAATTTTTTCTCATAAACAATTTCTTTTTTTTAAGCTAACACCCCTATGCATTATCGCTTATTATTTCATATACATTAGCCCAAAGTCTCCATTTTAGAGACCCCACCCAAAGCCGTTACTATAAATAGGGCTCGTAACTGCAACCCACGGGATTGTTTTTGAATTTTCTTGTTCCCGCAAACAAGATTTTTTAAATCCACTCCATAGAGAAGTGCCAGCCACTTTGGCCTAAAATTAGAATGTAGGGGTAGTAATTTTTTTTTAAAATGCGAGACTTAAGTTATTTGGAAGAAATAATCGCCTTAGAATGAATAGGAAGAGTAATTGCCAGAATACAAAAAAGGCGTGAAAACTCAACTTATTGAACCGCGGTACTGGTTACCTTGTACACAATAAGTGAGCTCACGCCCGGGTCGTGAGCACTTCACCTATCATCTCGTGTACTAAAAATTACCAGTTTTCGATTCGAGATTCAAAGCAAATGCTTCTAATATTTTACTTTAAGAAGTATCGCAAATATATTTAAAAAGTATCTATTTAATAAGATACAATTCAAATATAAAATAAAATATCGATACGGCAAAGCGTACCGATATTTTATTTGTTAAATAGTTAATTGCATAGATGAAAAAGGAATTAGTGGAAGGGATGGATATCAAAATTGCAATTAGCTTAAATAAGCTTTTGGTTGCCAGTAAAATATATAAACATAATGATGATAAATTAGATCAGATTGCTACAAGTTATAATAAAATTGCATTGTATGCAGATATTAGAAAAGCAACAGTTTCTGATACCTTTAACTCAAATTCTATCCCTAGAAGCACTACATTAATTTTAATTGTAGAAGCAATGGGTTATAAATTATATGATTTTGCAAAAATTTATGATACAATTACAAATGGTGAAATTCTTGAATTCAGAAAATCATTAAATAAGAATTAAAAAAAATATTTTAAAATCAGAAACTAAGCTCATAAAGTTTAATAATTTTTTTTAAAAGATTTTAAAAAGAAATCGTCAGTATATTTTCAACCTTTCCATAATGAAGGATTACTATATAAATCCAATTTCTCCCCTGAAATAAAACTTACCTTATTTACAATTTTATTGCTTCTCACATCATATTCAATTTCAACGAAAAATTTATTTAAAGCATAAAGCGCAAACCTGCTATTTAATTTTAGTCTATAGGTTAAAAATTGTCCCTTATTGAAAACCAGATCGTACTGCTCTTGATCTGATAAAAGTTTAAATTGATATAAGGTTCTTTCCATTTTAAAAGGTTTAAAAAAAATTTAGGGGAAAAACAACCTTGCAAAAGGTTAATCTACTTCCTATTTTCCCTTGAAAATACTAGCCCATGTTTAGATTGCTACTTTTTCTATTACCTACCTTAATTGCTGCACAAACTTTTGAGAGCACCACAACAGCACATACTAAGGAAACCTATGTTCTTGAATTTATTGAGAGAACAATTGAGATTGGTGAAAATAAAATTACTATTATTTCCCAAGGAAAAGAAATAAGGGATATTCAAACTCTTAATATAATACATCAAGAAGAAAAAGAGTTTGATAATTTGGGGATTTGTACTTGGTACTATTGCAACTCAAAAAATATTCCCGGTACAGATAAACTTATAATTGTGCCAAAAGAAAAGCATCCAAAGCAAATTAGCATTTTTGAACCCTCGAAAGATGGTGCCAGTACCAAAGAGATAAATATTATTCTGGATTAACCTTTTAATATTACGGTTTGCCGTAATCTATTGTAGATTAGAATTGGTAGGTTCACATAAGCAAGGCATATCCCCGGAAGGTTTTGATGCAAATAAGCAAAATGCTGTGTATATAACACGTTATACCTTACTTAAGAAAAAATTATATAGCTAAATAATTAAATAGAATGGATTTTGAAATACTCATAAATAGCACTTTCACAGATATTAATACTGATACTACTCTGAATCCGATTGCAAATAAAAGTGTGGTAAGTATGATAAATAATTTTGAAGCAACGGAATGGAGGTACAAACACTTTCAAAATTTTATTTGGGACAATATTGCTGAAACATCATTATCTCAAAAAGAAAGAGAAAGTTTAGTAAATAATCATCATTCTTTATTGACCTATGCAGCAAAGAACTTAAGGCTTTCAGATAAATCAGGTGACATTAGTAAAGGAAGTGAAATTGCGGAAATAGTTCTTTACGCAATAATGAAGCATCATTTTAACGCATTACCAGTAGTTCCAAAAATTTTTTATAAGCAAAACGCACAGGACAATGCAAAAGGAGCAGACAGCGTTCATATTGTTATTGAAAACAACACTGATTTTTCAATCTGGTTTGGAGAAGCAAAATTTTACAACAGTATTGAAGATACTAGAATTCCTGAAATAATTAAATCGGTAGAAAATTCTTTATTAACTGGAAAACTCAAAAAAGAAAACAGCATAATAACTAATCTACCTGATCTCGATTTATTAATTGGAGATGAAATATTAAGAAAATCCATTAAATCAGCACTTTCCCCAAGAGAATCTATTGATTTGATAAAACCAAAATTGCATATTCCAATATTACTTTTACACGAATGTAAAATAACTCAAAAACAGCTTGATATATCCGATGATTATAAAAATGAATTGATTGAATACCATAAAAACAGAGCGGAATCATTTTTCAAAAAGCAATTGAGTAAAATTGGTGGAATACCACATTATTCTCAAATCAAATTTCATTTGATACTATTTCCTGTTCCGCTAAAAAAAATTATTGTAGACAATTTTGTTTCAATAGCTGACTTTTATAAAATTTCTTAAAAAATGGAAATATTTGAAACTTGCCATATAATAAATGATTATCTACTGGAAAACCAAGAAGTTCAAGCTAGAAATGAACTAATTCAATTATTGGATTACCACGAAAGAAACGAAATTGAATATTCACCATTAGTGAATCATTTAATTCGTGAAACAGGTCTATATCCTTATCTAAAAGCGGATACAGCTAATTGGGAAGATAGATTTGTCTATGAGGTATTTAAAGTTGATATCGGAGGCAAACAAGCCACATTACACAGAGAACAATCGTCATTATTAAAACGATTAGTGAAAGGAGAAAACATTGCGGTAAGTGCTCCAACAAGCTTTGGTAAAAGCTTTGTTATTGATGCTTTTATTTCTATTAAAAACCCAGATAATGTAGTAATAATTGTGCCTACAATAGCTTTGACAGACGAGACACGTAGACGTTTATACAAGAAATTTGCTAATAGATATAAAATAATTACAACTACGGAAGTAGAGCTTGCTGATAGAAACATCTTTATTTTCCCACAAGAAAGAGCAATGAATTATGTAAATAAAATCGACAGCATAGATATTCTAATAATAGATGAATTTTACAAAGCAAGTTCTGTTTATGATAAATCAAGATCTCCATCTTTGTTAAAAGCTATTATCAAATTAGGGATTAAATCAAAACAGAAGTATTTTCTGGCTCCTAACATAACTTCGATTGGTGATAATGTTTTTACTAAGGATATGATTTTTGAGGATAAATTGGGATTTAGTACAGTTTATCTTGAAAAATTCGAGCCATACAAAGAAATTGAAGGAGACAAGATTGAAAAGGAACTTCAAAAAGGTGAAATACTACTGAAAATTATTGAAGAAACAAAAAGCAAATCACTTATTTATGCAGCATCATATCCTCAAATAGATAAAGTTTCAAATCTGTTAAATGAAAATCTTCCAATTTCCAACAAAGCGTTATTGGTCGATTTTGCTAATTGGTTAACAATAAATTATGGAGCAAATTGGAAACTAACTAATTTAGTAAAAAGGGGTGTAGGTATTCATAACGGGCAGTTACACCGTTCTATAAGTCAGATTCAAGTAAAATTATTTGAAGAACAACAGGGGTTAAGCAATATTATTTCTACTTCATCAATAATAGAAGGTGTAAATACATCTGCGGAAAATGTTATTATTTGGCGTAATCGAAAAAGTGGAGGAAACAGTATTTTAGACAATTTCACTTACAAAAACATTATCGGCAGAGGTGGTAGAATGTTTAAGTATTTTATCGGGAAAATTTATTTGCTCGAACCACCACCACAAGAAGGAACAACACAACTTGACATTCCTTTTCCTGACACAATTTTAGGTGACTTGGACGAAAATATTTATAGTTCAAGTTTAGATAAAGAGCAAATCGCCAAAATCGTAACTTTTAAAAATGAGATGTACGATATACTTGGAAAAGAAACGTACGATAGGCTTTTAAAAGAAAATATATTCCAATCCAATAATTCGGAGTTTATTCAGGAGACAGCAAGACAAATGAAATCTAATCCTGAAGATTGGAATGGCCTTTCGTATCTAAATTCGAACGAACCTGAATCGTGGGACAGACTATTATGGAAAATAATCAGTTTGCAACCAGGTGAATGGGGTGATGGACCTTACGGTATTCAACACAAAAAATTTGTTGAGTTTGTTAAGGTATTAGTTGAGAATTGGGGAAGTACAATTCCTGAACTTTTGGATGAATTAGACGAGTTTGATATTGATATTGAGCAATTTTTCAAATTGGAAAGGACGGCTGCATTTAATCTGTCCTCTTTAATTAGTGATATAAACATACTTCAGAAAGAGATAATTGACAACGGAACTGATGTTGCTCCTTTTGTTTCTAGGGTTTCTCACGCTTTCCTGCCATCAGTTGTTTATCAACTAGAAGAATATGGAATGCCAAGAATGATTTCAAGGAAACTTCATCAAAATGGTATTATTGATTTTTTGGATGAAAAATTGAATATTCATAACACAATAGAAATATTTCATAAAATAGGAAAAGATACTATTAACTCATATGATTTTATAGATAAGTTCGACAAATACATAGTTGACTATTTTTATGATGGAATAACCACAACTCCAAAATGAATAAAATAATAGGCGATAGAATAACAACGTATACGCAAATGGCGGGTTTCATAGAAAACACTAAATTAGTTTTCATAACTAACAAAATAATTAAGCCTACAAATTCGTTTCCCTACTCCCGCAACTTGTGTTAATCGAGACCGTTAGGTGTAATAACAAAACCCAACCTAAATATGAAAATTGCCTTACATTTTAATGCTGACCACGAAATGTTTCCTGGGTTTTATAGCTATCCAATATATTTTGAAATATTTAAAGTTTTATTAAATCATAGAAACTTAAATATATCTTCAAAAATGTTTGTTGGCGACCTATTATTTCTTTTATATAGTCGTGAAGAAATTACAGAAGAAACTATTGAAAATATTACTAGAACGAGTTATCAAGTAAGCGAAGAAAAATATATAGACTTAATAGATAGTTGGATGTTTTCAGAAGAAAATAACTGGAAAAAATTCAATGAAGCAAAGTTAGAAGAATCTTTATCAAAAAACACATTTGTTGTTTGTTTTGAAAGTATTGACCTTAAAAATGCTGAATACTTATTTGAAAATTTAAAAAATTACGACCCTTTCATTGGAGCAATGGAAATTAATGATAGTAATAAAACTCATTGGATGCTATATGGTCAATCCTTAATTCCATATACTAGAATAATAAACAGAAAACTTCATATGTTTCATGACAGCATGACTAGTGATGATTTAGATACTGAAATGCAAAAAGAATTTCTTGCTTTGGGTTTTGAATCTGTAGAATTTGAAGATTTAAAATTAAAATACACAATTTTTGATGTATTCAACAGCTATGAACATGCAAGAAGAATAGCAGAATGGAAAAAAGGATTCGGTTCTTCACTAGCATATATTGCTGATAATGTTGTTTCTGAATTAATTGATAGTGCGCCTGATTTAGGTAATAAGTTATGGTCAGCTTTAAATACATTTGATAGCGCTGAAACTAATGAACAATTTGCGCAAGTTGTAACATCATGTAGAAGAATATTTGAATATGTTACAGATTGTATTTTTCCACCACAAGATGAACCCAGTGAAACGGGAAATTCATTAAAAGCTAATAAATATAAAAATAGAATATTTGAATATGCCAAAATTAATAGAGCCAGTTCAACAAATGTTGATTTGGTTGTTGCTTCAACAGAAGTTCTATTTTCGCAATGGTCTAAATTAAATAATTTAGCAAATAAAGGAGTTCATTCTGAAGTTTTTAGAGATGAAACGAGAAGATGTTTAATTAGAACTGTACTTATGCTAGATGATATTATTTCTTTGAAACAAGGTCCTTTTGAATTAAAACCAGAAATAAATATAGAATAAAAACTACTCCTATCACTGTTTGAAAATAATTGCTTGATTCTCGCCTACTTGGAAAATCTTACAGATTTTCCTCTGGTTCGTTCCATTTAGTAAGTTAGTTGCTTAACCACGCAACTATCTTTACGAATAAACATTAGCAGT
This sequence comes from uncultured Antarcticibacterium sp., assembly GCA_964636585.1. Taxonomy (GTDB): domain Bacteria; phylum Bacteroidota; class Bacteroidia; order Flavobacteriales; family Flavobacteriaceae; genus Gillisia. The sequence continues at coordinate 353 of CAZWSP010000051.1, read as the reverse complement.
CATGCGAAAAAACATCCTACAACCTAAACTAAAATGAAAATAAACATTTTTTACTCTTGGCAGTTAACTACAGAAGCGAAATACAACAAGAATTTCATTTCTGATTGTATAAAGACTGCGGTAAAAAAAATAAGACAAATTCCAGAATTCAAAAATATTGACTTCAATGTAAAGGACGCAGTAAGAGGAGAATCTGGACAAGTTCCAATCGCTGATACCATTATTCAAAAAATAATTCCTCATTGCGATATTTTTATCGCAGATTTAACAGCAAATAAAGTTAGCAAATTTGCAAGCTGGTTGTTTAAAAATAAGCCTACGCCGAACGCTAATGTTATGACTGAGTATGGTGT
>CAZWSP010000050.1:0-20294 GCA_964636585.1 uncultured Antarcticibacterium sp. | reverse complement strand
TTTTGATTTTGTTCTTGGTTACTGCAGGTATTTCACAATTTTGGAGACTGGATTTAAGCTTTAATTCCATATTGCCCTTTATACCTTTGACAATAGGTGCTTTAGCTGGTACCTTGATGATTTTTATGGTATCATCGTGGATTGACAAATATTTTAAATATGTATCTAATATGCTTCAGAAAGTTGGAAATGAAACTTACTTAATTGTTGCCTTCTCACAGATAATAATTATGCTTCTTAATGAGTATTTCTTATTAAATGCAGTCCTAAAATACTCTTTTTTGCTACTATCTCTTATTGGCTTGAAATACATTAAAGATGGAGTAAATATACTAGCTAAAGCAAACATATTATAATGCGTATTTTTCAAACATTTTTGCTGCCAGATGATTTGGTAGCAAAGTACAAATTGTCGTTTGCTGCCGCAAATTTCTCTCGCAATCTAGTGCAAGGAGGTGGTTTTGATAAGGTATACTCTTTGATGCCTTTGACTGTAAAAGGTGAAATGCCATCGATAACAGACAATGGTTATGAAGTTGTTTATTCTAATTGGAGAAAGAGAGGAAGGATCTTGGCAAAATTAGCCATCTTTTATGAGCAGTGGAAGATTTTCAAGCAAGTAAAGAAGAATGATTCTTTATGGCTTTACAATCTTAATATTATAAATGCCCTGTTGTTTATTTTGGTCAAGTTGTTAAAATCATCGGTAAAATTGAATATTATAATGCTGGACTTTACTCCCGCAGGGAGTTGGAGGGATCAGAATTATTGGTACTTGAAGCTGATTAACAGAGCAGATGGAATAATCTGCTTAGCTGACTCTCCTTTGTTTAGAATTAAGAATATTACTTTACTTCCTGGAGTTGTTCCTCCGGCATGTGAAGAATATCCAAAAGTACATAATCCCAATAAAGAATTTTTGCTTTCGGGTGTTATCTCGCCTGTAATTGCGTCAACACCTATGGTGCTGGAGGCTTTCTCACAAATGCCAGAATGTATTTTACATATTACGGGTAATGTACTTAAAGGGGAAGATATGATCAAGGAGTATGCAGCAAGATATTCTAATATTAAATATCATGGCTCTCTATCGTATAATGATTACCGTGTCATCATGCATAAAGTGACATATCAACTGAGTATGCGCGACGAAAGCTACCCTGAGAATCAGTGCAACTTCCCATCAAAAATTATTGAAACATTACTTCATAATAGAATTGTAATTTCAACAATAGCATATAAACAACTTAAAGGAATTAAGTACTTCAAGGTTGATTCTAATTGCGAAGAATTAAAGAAACAAGTATTAAAGATATGTAACATGCCACAGAAAGATCTAATGCAATACACTAATCAAACTGGAAATGTAAGAGAAATGTTTAGTACAAAAGTCTGGAACAAGATTATAGCAGATATTGAGAATTACAGAAAATGAAACTTGTATTTTATTCATTAGTACTTAACCATCATCAGGCTTGTGTGGCTGATGAATTCTATAAATTGTTGGGGGAAGATTATGCTTTTGTGGAAACTGCGAAGTGCATAGATAATAAAGGTTCAACAGAAGATTATTCCAAACGACCATATCTGGTACGTTCCTGGAAATCGAAAAAGGCTTACGAAAAGGCAATGTCGTTAGCATTGAATGCAGAGGTATGTGTTTTCAGTGGCTATGAAGCATTAACATTCGAGAAGGAACGATTGAAGAAAGGATTACTTTCCTTTGATATGGGCGAACGTATGCTTAAACGAGGTTGGCTGAATCTTATATCTCCAAAAATAATAAAGATGGTGATGGCTTATCACCTTGGCGGTTGGAGTAAGAAGCCTTTGTACAAGCTTTGTTGTAGCGCTTTTGCTGCGAGTGATCAATATAAATTGAAAACGTTTGAGGGCAAATGCTATAAGTGGGGCTATTTCACCGAAGTAAAGGAATTTAAAAATGACATGTTCAAACTTAAGTCATCAAATGATTCAATCTGTATTATGTGGTGTGCTCGTTTTCTGAATTGGAAGCATCCAGAATTAGCTGTTAAATTGGCACGAAAGTTAAAGGATAAAGGATATAAATTTCACATAAAAATGGCGGGCGGCGGTGACCTTATTCAAAAGGTAAAAAACCTGATTAACAATCTAGATGTAGGCAATTGTGTTTCATTGATAGGAAATATGCCCAATGAAGAAATTTTGGCCTTAATGCAGCGTTCTCACATTTTTATTTTTACAAGTGACCAAAATGAAGGATGGGGAGCAGTAGCCAACGAAGCGATGAGTAATGGATGCGTGTTGGTAGCTTCGGATGCCATTGGTAGTACTCCTTATCTTATTAAAGAGGGTGTAACAGGCTTCAGCTTCTCGAGTTGTGATGTCGATTCAATGACAGAAAAAGTGAAGTGGTTAATAGAGCATCCTTCTAAAATGCAGGAGATGCAACGAAATGCTTTTCAGCAGATGAAAGATATTTGGAACCCAAAACATGCAGCCAAAAGTCTGCTTCATTTAATCGCGGAACTACAAAACGGGCCGGTATCATCAATTAAAGAAGGTCCTTGCTCAAAAGCATAAAACAAAATGAAAGTCTTACAATACATCCCCACTATTGATGAAAACTCTGGAGGACTTGGGGCCTATATGCAGTTACTGACTCGTGATCTTGGAGCTTTGATGGAATTGCATATCCTAACTCATCATACAGTAAATGAGCGAAAACTTGAGAACTGTACAATCCATTATATGGGAGAAGGATGGTTACCTTGGAACTCTGCAAAGGATGAATTTTTGGACATCTTGAATGACGTCAAGCCAGATGTTTACCATGCGAATAGTTGTTGGCTTCCACTTGTATCATTAACAGCAATATGGGCAAAGAATGCTAGCTATAAAGTAATCTATACACCTCATGGCATGTTGGAACCATATGCAATAGCACGTCACTATTGGACAAAGAAACTCCCAGCAATCCTGCTATTTCAGAAAAAGGGTATTGCAGTCTGTGATCTTGTTCACGCTACTGCTGATACAGAGAGAGAAAATCTGATAAATCTCGGATGGAATAAGAATGTGCATGTGATCCCCAATTGCGTGCAGATTGATGATATAAACATGAAAGTTTCCTGGAAGCGTAATAAGAATATTTTGTTCCTTAGCCGAGTGCATCCCAAGAAGGGAATTAATTTCTTGATTGAAGCGGTTGTCCAATTAAAGAATGAAATTAGTGAATACACCATAACAATCGCAGGTCCAGGTGAGTATTCTTATATTGCTGAGTTGAAAGCATTAGCTATTAAAAATGGTGTTATCGACATGTTTGATTTCGTAGGTCCCGTATATGGTAGTGGAAAGTGGCCATTGTATCATAAAGCTGATCTATTTATCCTACCTACATATAGTGAGAATTTTGGCATAGTAGTTCCAGAAGCTCTCGCAAGTGGAACTCCTGTTATCACTACTTTCGGTACTCCATGGATGGAACTGAATGAACTCCATTGCGGATGGTGCATAAATATAGGTGCAAAGTCATTGGTTGTCGCTATTCGTGAATGGTTGAAGTGTTCAGAAGAAGACCTTGAGCAAATGGGAAGAATTGGAAGAAAGCTTGTAGAAGATAAATATTCGAGCATAACAGTTGCAGCGCAGTTTATAGAGATGTATAAAAAGCTATTAAAGGCATAATGAGGAGATAGTTGAAAGTTTATTCAGGAACTTGTAGTTTATGATATATCGCTTCTGTAACTGTTGAGAGAATAATAAGATTTTTACTCGTTGAATTAAACTTATGGTAGAAAAGGATGAGCTGCATAAAGTTGCCACTATAATTGGGATTTATATCATTGGTTGTTAACTGAAAATAGGAAGCCGGAATTTGTTTATACCTTATAGGTTTCAGGCTTTAAAGTAGTTTTAAAAGATGAAAAAAACAGATCTTTCTAATTATGATAATATGTGGTATCAGCCGGGTAACAAAGTCGTTTGTGCAGTTTGGTATTTGGTAAACGTTGTTTTTTTCGTTTCACACATAATGCCTTTGTCAGGCTTAAAAGTATGGCTCCTAAAATTATTTGGGGCAAAGGTAGGCTGTGGTGTGGTGATCAAGCCAGGGGTTAATATTAAGTATCCCTGGAAATTAGAGGTGGGAGATCATAGCTGGATAGGTGAAAAGGTCTGGATCGACAATCTTGGAAAGGTAAAGATTGGGAGTAATGTTTGTATTTCCCAGGGAGCCATGCTACTTTGCGGAAATCATAATTATAAGAAAAGCTCTTTCGACCTTATCGTAAAAGATATTATTATGGAAGATGGGGTTTGGATAGGAGCACACAGTGTTGTGTGTCCCGGAGTGATCTGCTCTAGTCATAGTATCCTTACTGTAAATTCAGTTGCCACCTCAAATTTGCAAGCTTTTCAAATTTATCAAGGCAACCCCGCTGTTAAGGTAAGAGAAAGAAAAATGGAAGAAATTACTGCCGCAAACTTTAATAATATCAAATAAATTACATTCAAACTAGCTCTCGCCCCCGCTCGAGCAGACATCCATAATGAAAGTTTCAATAATCACAGCTACCTATAATAGTGCAGCTTATATAGCTGAAGCACTTAGATCTATTCAAACCCAAACCTATTTAAATATAGAGCTGGTATTAATAGATGGTGGGTCGAGAGATGCAACTGTAAAAATTGTAAATGAGGTATTTACCCGTGATAAAATAGTTGTTTCAGAAAAAGATAAGGGGATCTATGATGCTTTAAACAAAGGGATTAGTAAATGTACAGGTGATATAATAGGTTTTGTACATTCAGATGATCTCTTGGCCTCACCTAATACCATTAACGATATTGTAAATTCTTTTCTTAAGCAGAATGTAGATGGAGTTTATGGAGACTTAAAATATGTTAGCAAGGAAAATCCTCACCAAGTAATACGATATTGGAAAAGCAAAACGTTTAAAAATTCTTTATTAAAGAAAGGTTGGATGCCGGCGCACCCCACCTTGTTTTTAAAAAAAGAAGTGTATGAAAAACACGGCACCTTCAATACACACTATAAAATAGCTGCAGATTACGATTTGATGCTTCGCATATTTTCTGATCCTCGTTTAAATTTTTTTTACCTGCCAGAAGTTATTACATTAATGAGAGTTGGTGGAGCGAGTAATAGAAGTTTGAAAAATGTTATTCAGAAATCTAAAGAAGACTTAAAAACAATTCGAAGGAATAATTTAGGCTATCCTTTTAAAGTTTTGTTTTATAAGAATTTTTCTAAGCTGATTCAATTTGCACAAAAATAATATGAAAATTAATCACCATATCCCCTACTATTTGGTTCTCTTAAAACTAAACCAAATTTTTTAAAATGAATATCCTTGATCAAAATGTTTTAATAGAATGGTTTAGAACCTTCTATCCTTTTTTTATTGGTTTAATTTTTATGATTTCTTTTGCAATGACCTGGTACGTAATCCCAAAGGTTCTATGGGTAAGTAAAGAGAAGAATTTGGTTACGGGCGTAAACTCTCGTAGTTCTCATGCTAATGAAATTCCTTCTTTTGGAGGTGTAGCATTTTACATAACCCTAATTCTATTATTAACCATTTTGCAAACCTTAAGGCTTAATTTTGTAGGCAATCATTTAATTGCAGCTCTCACCATTTTATTTATGGTTGGTTTAAAAGATGATCTAGTGATTTCTACTGCTAGGGCTAAATTAATAGGACAGATCTCTGCCGCTTGTTTTATAGTTTTTTCTCCGGAAATGCATTTAACCACTTTATATGGGTTTTTAGGGATATATGAAATTCCATTCTGGTTAGGGGTGTTATTAACAGGATTATTGGTAGTTGCAATTATTAATGCCTACAACCTTATAGATGGTATAGACGGTCTTGCTGCCATGGTAGGAATTGTAGTATGCAGTTGTTTTGCTGGAGTTTTCTATATAACAAAACATCCTTATAATGTCTTACTGAGCGTATCTATGGTTGGAATTTTATTAGCTTTTTTGAGATATAACTTCTTTTCTAGAGGGGAGCGTAAGATGTTCATGGGAGATTCTGGATCCTTAATTGTAGGTTTGATAATCTCCTTTTTAACTGTTCAATTTTTGGTAATGAATCCTGACCCCGAATTAATTAAAGATGGTTTTGCAACTGCAGACAGACCATTGGTTATTTTAGGGATTTTGTTCATACCTATTTTTGATACTCTTAGAGTAATGGTCATAAGATTGCGTAAAGGGACTAGCCCATTTAGTGCAGACAGAAACCACATACACCATGTACTGCTTGATCTTGGTTTTACTCATTTTCAAGTAAGTGGAATATTATCGGTAATCAATTTTTTAATAATACTACTTTATTACAATCTGGCTCAAATTCTTTCCTCATTTTATTTAATTCTTGCAATTTTGGGGGTATATTTTATTGCCTTTATTCTGTTTTATCAATTAAAGATCATTTCGAGAAATACCCGAAAATACTCGAGAACTACAAAGATCTATCAAGATGAATAGCTCTATTATTTCAAAATTAATTTTTAACTTGTCCGCTAACTCTTTTATAATGCGCAAATTTTCAAAACATTTTATATTATTATTTTCTGTGCTTTCAATTTTTTCCTGTGTGAGTAAAAAGGATATCGCTTATTTTCAGGATATCGATAATTTATCAGATTTAAATTCCTCTAACAATAATATACTCATTCAACCGGATGATCTTTTAACCATTCGAGTTTCTGCTCCGGAACAAGATGCGGCCCAACCTTTTAATCTTACAAAAACTGTTGGTAATTTAGGGATGAGTGGCGGAAGTGCAAATATAGAGCTGGAAACATATATGGTTGCAAATGATGGCACAATTCAATTCCCTATCTTGGGCAAGATCAAGGCTTCAGGATTTACAAGTATTGAGTTAGCAACCGAAATTGAAAAAAAGGTTAGGGATTATGTAAAAGATCCTTTGGTGAATGTTAGAATTTTAAATTTTGAAGTTAGTGTTCTAGGGGAAGTAGGAAGTCCGGGAACCTTAAGAATCGAAGATGATCATCTCTCTTTGGCAAAAGCTCTTGCCAATGCAGGAGATATTCTAATTACAGGAAAAAGAACCAATGTTCTGGTGGTTAGAGAAGATGAAACCGGAAAGCGATCTCATGCCTATTTGGATTTAACTAAAGCAAATGTTATAGATTCTCCTTTCTATAATTTGAAACAAAATGACGTGGTGTATGTGGAGCCTGGGGTCACCCAACGTCAGCGTGCAGGATCTTTGAGTACAGCCAGTCAGTATTTATCTATAGCTTCTATAGCCATTTCTTTAATATTTTTATTTACAAGATAACTATGTCTCAAACCCCTACAAATTCAACTCCAATTAATTCTGAAGTGAACATTAGAGAAGAAATACAAAAATATCTTAAATATTGGCCTTGGTTTCTTCTAACTATTTTAACCGCTTTGTTAGTCGCTTTCTTATACTTAAGATATACCCAATCTGTTTTTCATACTTCTGCAACCATAATCATTAAAGACGAGAAAAATGGCGGTGGTTCAGAGTTATCTGCAATGCAGAATTTGGGATTGTTAAATGGAATGGGAAGTAATAGTCTGGAAAATGAGTTGGGTATACTGAAGAGTAGAGAGCTCATGCAAAATGTTATAGTAAGCTTAGGATTAACAACGGCTTATTACGCTGAGGGAAATGTTAACACAACCGAAATTTACAAAGCTACACCTTTAGAGGTGGAAATAATTGGATCTAAGACTACTCCTGCTAATTTTCAAATAGCGCAGCCAGAAAATGGCAATATTAAAATTGTGGTTGCAGGAACTGAAAATGTAATTAGCGCTAAATTAAATGAACCTTTTGAAATTGGAGAATCAACACTTATAATTCGTGAAAAGCCTGAAGTTAGGATTCCAAAAAATTCAACTTTTTTTCCTTTAAAAGTAGTGTTTGGTAAGCCAGTTGATATTGCCAATACTTATCGAGCTAAATTACAGGTCCGGCTAGAGGATAAGAATTCTAGTTTGGTAGACCTTGGTCTAGATGATCCAATTAGAGAAAAATCTGAAGATATAATCAATCAGTTAGTATTCGAATATAATAGGCAGGCAATAGAAGATAAAAATTTGGTAGCAACAAATACCGCTAAATTTATAGAAGAACGCTTAAATCTTATTACTGGAGAATTGGATTCTGTTGAAAGTGGGAAAAGAGAATTTAAACAAGAGAATAATTTAACCGATATCCAGTCTGAATCTCAACTTTATATAGAGAATGCTAGTGAGTTCAATAAAAAGATGCAGGATTTGGAAACTCAATTGGAATTAACCAGATCTATGCTTAACTACATGAAGCAGAACAATGGATCTGATTTGCTTCCCTCAAATTTAGGACTTCAAGGCTCTGGGATAAATGAAAACATTTCGCAATTTAATGAGCTGGTATTGCAAAGAGATCGAATCTTAAACGGATCTACTGAAAAAAATCCTGTGGTGATTGGATTAAATTCACAAATAGACCAGTTAAAAAATAATATATATAGTAGTCTTCAAAATGTACAATCTAATTTAAGAATTTCTAAAGGAGATCTCAATCAGCAATCTGCTATTATAGGAGGAAAGATTTCTTCGGTACCCGGGAAAGAGATGGAATTTAGAGGAATAGAAAGGCAACAAAATATTAAAGAAGCCTTGTATTTGTTTTTATTGCAGAAAAGAGAGGAGAACAATCTTTCTTTAGCAGTCACTGCACCATAAGCAAAAGTAGTAGATTCTGCCTTTAGCTCTAACACTCCAATTTCTCCTAATTCTAGAAGTATTTATTTACAGGCTATACTTTTTGGCTTTTTTCTTCCATTTGGGATAATCTATTTGAAAAATCTCTTAAATAATAAAGTGCAGAGTCAAAGAGATATGAAAATTGCTGCTAAATCAATTCCAATTGTTGGGGAAATTCCTAAGATATTGAATAAAGAGAATGAGCTAATCACTAAAAATGATAGATCTATATTATCTGAATCTTTTAGAATCCTTCATACCAACCTACAATATTTGCTAGTAAATGCAGGTATAAATGATGGTGGAAATATCTTATTTGTTACCTCCACAGTTAAAGGGGAGGGTAAAACTTTTGCAGCTTTTAATTTGGCATTAACCCTAGCAAATTCAGGGAAAAAGGTATTAATAATGGGTGCAGATCTTCGAAACCCACAGTTGCAGCGTTATGAGGTTGGATCTAAAGATATGTTGGGAATAAGCGATTATCTGGTGAGTAAGGACCTTGAAATTAATAACCTTATTCGTACTTCTAACTTACATAACAATTTAGATCTACTAGCTTCAGGAAGTATTCCGCCTAATCCTTCTGAGCTATGGCGTACTGAAAAAGCCCAATCCTTATTTGAGTTGCTTAAAAATGATTATGACTATGTGGTTGTAGATACTGCGCCTGTAATGTTAGTTACCGATACCTTTTTAATAAATAAATATGCAGATCTAACTTTGTACGTAGTTAGAGCTGGATATACCGAGAAAAAACTGTTGGACTTTGCAGTAGATTCTAAGAATGACGGGAAATTGCATGATGTTAGTTTCGTGTTAAATGATGTGAAATCTTCCAATTTCGGTTATGGGAACAAGTATGGATATGCTTATGGAGAAGAGAAAGATGGATTTTGGAAGAAATTAAAAGCTATATTTTAATGAATCTTTAATTTTGCATAGTTTGAAGGTTAAGCATGAAATCAGTCAATAACTTATTTATAATTCCAGGTATTTACGACATCAATATATAGCCTTTATAAAGATTTAGGTGTCTAAATAAAAGAGTAATATTCTTATTATAAAATTTATCAATGCCGTAATCGTGAAGACACTGTTATAGGATTTAGAAGTTGTGATCTTCCAATTTTGACCTCTCAAAAATAAATTAACGCTCGAATTCCGTTTGAATTAGAAGTTTGGGAAAACATTCTATTTCTTGCATACGATTTAAAATGTTAAAGACTAGTTTAAGGTCGGAATGATTGATTATTATATGTGTAAAATATTTAAAAGCTTAAGTTTTATAGTTGTCTTGTTAACTGCCAGTCATGGATTTTCTCAAATTGAATTTATGGGGGAAGCAGCGCTTAAAGGAATTGTTTCATCAAACGAAAAATCACCATTTTGGTTTCATTCTAACCAAAGAGGGCGGGTTACAGATAGCACTAATTTGGCTGCTTGGCTAACTGCTAAGACCAAATATGAAACTAATTCAGGATTGAGACTTGAATTTGGAGGGGGAGTCTTATTTGAAGATTCTGAGGATAAGATTGTAATAGATGAATTATATGTTCAATTTGAAAATACTTGGCTGAAGATAGTTGGTGGTAGAAAACAACAGAAGGAGTTGTATAATGGCCTAAGTGCTACAAATGAAAATATTTTATATTCTTTAAATTCCAGGCCTATTCCCGGAATTGAATTTAGTACGCTTAAACCTTTTAGATTGTCGGAAAGTTTATCTATTGAAGCAACTTTGGGAGAATATTTTTTGGAAAACGATCGCTATATTAAAAATGCAAGGTTGCATCATAAAAGTATGGCGATCACCTACGCTCCCAATGAAAACTGGGAGTTCACCTATGGTTTACAGCATTTTGCACAATGGGGAGGAACTAAACCTAACGGGAATAAAGAACCGCAAGGATTAAAGGATTATGTGAAAATATTTTTTTTAAGAAAAGGGGGCGCTAATGCTGGACAACCCGATCAAGATAATACACTTGGAAATCATTTGGGAAGCCACGAACTTTATATAACCCGCAATTTTAAAGATTACTCGTTAAAATTTCTTTACAACAACCTTTTTGAAGACGGCAGCGGAAGTTGGTTTGGAAATTTTCCCGATGGAAGATATGGACTTTATATGAATACCAAAGATCCAGATAGGATAGTCAATTCTTTTATTTATGAGTTTTATTATACCAAAGATCAGAGCAAGGATACTAGGTGGGGGAAGGATAATTATTTTAATCATGGACCAACTTATTATTCTGGATGGACCTATCTTGATAGAGTCATAGGGCTTCCATTATTTACAAAAAATCCTGATGGCCTTGGTATTGTAAATAGTGAATTCGTTGCCCACCATTTTGGAATTGGCGGTCAATTTCCTAATTATTATAAATCATATCCCTATAAACTAATGGTTACGTATTATAGAAATGATAGTAGTTTGAATAATTTATACTTATTTACTAATGCAAAAGTTTATTCTGGAATAGTAGATATTGAGATACAGTTAGGATCAGATTTTAAGGAGAATTCTGCTCCAACTCTAGGTGCAGGTGTCCAATTAAGCAGGAAATTTTAATTTTGAAATTCATGTCGTACTTGTAATCTGGCCAATGTATAATAGAAATTATTCCACTATTTTGCAGAATTCATTTGTTATTTAAAGTTTATTAATAACAATAAATTGCATAAAAAAACCCGCAATCTAGTTACGGGTTTTTTTTATGCAAAAATTTTAAGATTTAATTAGATTTTTAATTCCTTCTTATCACAAAATAATCGTCAATCCTTCAAATATTAACTTTAAACACTTCTTAAAGTTTTCTTGTTAAGAGTATTTTTAACATAGCGGTAACTTTTTCGAATTATCAAATAATTATCTTTAAAAATTGATTTCCCTCCCTAAAACATTGTTTATGAAAGATATAGATAAATGGAAAGATACTTCCAATCCAGAAAACCTTAGTGAAGATGAGAAAATGGTTCTCGACGCCATGGGTTTGAGCGGAAGTTCAAGAAGAAAATTCTTAAAGCAGGTTTCCGCAGCAAGCTTAAGTCTTTATGCTTCTTCAATTTTCACTTCAGAATTATTTGCTAGCACTATGACAGATTTACCAGAAAAAACAACGGCCTTGCTCAATGAGATTAAAGTAAATCTCCGAGTTAATGATATGGTGAAACCATTAATATTAGACTCGAGAACCTCTCTATTAGATGCCTTAAGAGAAAGACTTGCACTTACCGGAACTAAGAAAGGTTGCGATCATGGCCAGTGTGGTGCATGTACCGTAATAATAGATGGAAAGCGTAATCTTTCTTGTTTAACCTTGGCCGCTACTTGTGAGGGTAAAGAGATTACTACAGTAGAAGGTTTAGCTAAAAATGGCGAAATGCATGCAATGCAAAAAGCCTTTGTTAAGCACGACGGATTTCAGTGCGGGTATTGTACTCCAGGACAAATATGTTCTTCTGTGGCTCTTTTAGAAGAAGCTAAAAACGGAGAAGCAAGTTATGTTACTCAAGACTTTAAAAAGATCGAATCTGGATTAACACTTTCAGAAGAAGAGATTAGAGAAAGAATGTCCGGAAATATTTGCCGTTGCGGAGCTTACAATAATATAGTTCAAGCATTCAAAGAAGTTCACTCCGGAGACGATGAGATGCCAACCTGGGAATTTGCAACTGAAGAACAGATGGCTAAGGCTAAGAACGGTTAATTCAACCTTTCTTAAAACTAATAAAGTTGAATTAATCCAGACTTTAAAAACTAATCAACATGAGACCATTCACTTATACAAGTGCTAGAAATAAAGATCAGGCGCTACAGGCTTTTACCAAAACCACACATTATCTAGCCGGGGGTACAAACCTGGTAGATTTAATGAAAGAAGATGTGGAGCGGCCAGATCAACTTATCGATGTTAATAAACTCGACTACAAAAAAATAAGTTCTAACGATAAAGGCGGATTAACATTAGGCGCTATGCTTAGTAATTCTGAAACCGCCAACAATCCAGATATTAGAACAAAATACCCGTTGCTTTCTATGGCGATGCTTTCTGCGGCTACCGCTCAAATTAGAAACATGGCTAGCAATGGAGGTAATTTATTGCAAAGAACCAGATGTCCTTATTTTTTCGAGACTTCTATGCCTTGCAATAAAAGAGAACCTGGTTCTGGATGCGGAGCCTTGAAAGGAATGAATTCACAGCATGCCATTTTTGGTTATAGCGACAGTTGTATTGCCACCAATCCTTCAGATATGAATGTGGCACTTGCTGCCATTGGTGCAACTGTGGAAGTTCAGAAAACAGATGGTTCTTCTAGAATGATCGAATTTTCAGATTTTCATCGTTTGCCTGGAGATCAGCCGGAAAAAGATAACACCTTAGAACAAGGTGAATTGATCACGGCTATTCACTTAGCCGAACCTTCATTTTCAGATCATTATTATTACTTAAAGATTCGTGAACGTTCTAGTTATGCCTTTGCATTAATTTCTGTTGCTGCAGGTTTACAGGTGAAAAGTGGAACTATTACAAAAGTGGGACTTGCAATGGGTGGAGTGGCTCATAAACCATGGAAACTTACTAAAGCTGAAGAATTTCTAACAGGGAAAAAGCCTACTGCTTCAAATTTTGAAGAAGCTGCAGAAATGGAAATGAAAGATGCCAAACCTTTTGAAGCTAATAAATATAAAGTTGAAATGGGAAAGAATGCTATTGTTAGAGCACTAACTCAGGCATATGAAAGAGAGGTATAGCCAATCCCTTAAAAAATTAAAATTATGACGAAGACAAAAAATACAAGCGGAATTGGAAATGCAATAAGCAGAGTGGAAGGTCATCTTAAAGTGACAGGTAAGGCGAAATATGCATCTGAATTTCCGGTAGAAAATAAAGTATACGCTCAAGGAATAAATAGCACCATAGCAAAAGGTGAGATTGTTTCTATAGATACTTCTGAAGCCGAAAAGTTAGAAGGTGTTCTAAAGATCATTACTTATAAGAATGCAGATAAGCTTAAAGGCTTTGATAAGGAAATGACTGCAATTGCTACAGATACTATTGCACCCGTTTTACAGAGCAATAAAGTAAAATTTTATGGGGAATATGTAGGTGTTGTTATCGCTGAAACTTTCGAACAAGCTCAATATGCTGCTCGTTTGGTGAAGTTTGAGTATAAAGAAGATGCTTCTGCGGTGATCGATTTCGATAAATCTCGCAATAAATCATACACTCCAGATAATGACTCCAATTACTCTCGTGGAGATATGAAAAAAGGTCTTGCTGAAGCCGATGTTACGGTAGAAGAAACCTATCATACTCCAATCGAGCATCATCATCCTATGGAATTGCATGCGGTAATTGCTTCATGGGAAAATGGAAAAGTAACGGCGTATGCAAGTCAGCAAATTGTTGAAGATGCAACCATTTCAATCTCCAGTACTTTTCAGATCCCAAAAAAGGATGTTAGAGTGATCGCTGCCTTTGTTGGTGGAGGTTTTGGTTCTAAGTTGAATTTGGAGCGTCACGTAATTTTAGCGGTGATGGCTGCAAAGATGGTTGGGAGACCAGTGCAAATGACGGTTACTAGAACCCAGATGTTTACTAATACCGGATTGCGCCAGAAGAATGAACAAATAATGAAGATCGGTTCTAAGAAGGATGGTACGTTAACTGCCCTTTCTCATGAAACCTTATCTCACACTGCACAAAATTTAGAATTTCAGGAGCCATGCGGAATGGTTTCTAAAATGCTTTACAAAGTGCCAAATAATGAAGTTACCTATAAACTTATCCCGATGAATATTCAGGTGCCTTTCGCAATGAGAGCTCCGGGAGAAGCTACAGGAAGTTTTGCCTTAGAATCTGCAATGGATGAAATGGCATGGAAACTAAAAATGGATCCTATAGATTTCAGAATTAAAAATGATACTCAAACAGATCTTCATGAAGAGCGTCCGTTCTCGTCAAGACTGTTAACTGAATGTCTGCGAATTGGAGCTGAGAAATTTGGTTGGAAAGATCGAAAAATGGAGCCAAGAACCAATACAGAAGGGAATTGGTTAATCGGATACGGTGTTAGTGCCGCATCTAGAAATTCTCCTTACCAAAAAACGCATGCCAAGGTAATTTTGGAATTGGTTGAAGGAAAAGTGAATGCAACCATCCAGATGGATGCTACAGATATTGGTACGGGTAGTTATACTATTATTGCTCAAACTGCTTCAGAATATCTAGACATTCCGGTAGAGCAAGTAAGCGTAGAGTTAGGGGATTCAGATTTTCCTGTGACACCTGGTTCAGGAGGTTCTTGGGGAGCTGCTTCTTTTTGTAATGGAGCGCGTGCTGCTTGTGAGAATGCAGTTAAGACTTTGAAGAACAACAGAAATATTAAAGAAAGCGAAGAAATTTCGGTAGCAGAGCTTTTAAAGAAGAATCAGCTTACAAAATTTGAAGCTGAAGGAATGGCGGAGCCTTCTGCTGAATTCGAAAAATATTCGGTATTCTCTTTTGGAGCAAACTTCTCTGAAGTTTGGGTAGATAAAGATACCGGAATGTATCGTATTAAAAGAATGGTGAACGTAGGTTCAGCAGGAAAAATTTTAAATCCAAAAACTGCTTATGGGCAAATCATAGGAGGATTAACTATGGGTGCGGGTATGGTGATTGCAGAACAATCTCATATAGAGCCTAATTTTGGGAACTTTATTACAAGATCTTTTGCAGATTATCACGTTCCTGTAAACCTAGATATGGCAAATATAGATGTGATCTTCCTTCCGGAAGAAGACAAAATTGCCAATAAAATGGGTATAAAAGGTATTGGAGAACTTGGTATTACCAGCGTTGCTGCCTCTATTGCTAACGCTATTTTTAATGCTACTGGTAAAAGAATGCGTAGTCTACCTATAACACCAGAAAAACTGATCGAAGCCGGTCTAGAAGACGGCGTCACTGCATAAAAATTGAAGAAAATCCCGGAAGAAATTCCGGGATTTTTTATTTATAAGAAATAAGTGTTTTCCAGGTAGTTGTATAAATCAAAATATTTCTTAATTTTTAGAAAAATTTAAGATCATGCCGGAATTCAATATTACCATCAATGGAAAGAATAAAAAAGTAGATGTAGATCCTAGCACTCCGCTACTTTGGGTTCTAAGAGATCAGTTAAAATTGGTGGGAACCAAATACGGTTGTGGAATCGCACAATGTGGTGCTTGTACCGTTCATTTAAATGGAACTGCAGTGAGATCTTGCCAGCTTCCTATTTCGGCAGCAGCAGATAATAAAATTACTACTATCGAAGGTCTTTCAGAGAAAGGAGATCACCCGGTTCAAAAGGCGTGGTTGGAACATGATGTGCCGCAGTGTGGATATTGCCAAGCAGGACAGATCATGTCGGCTTCAGCATTGTTAGAAAGAAATCCAAGTCCAACAGATAAGGATATAGAAAATGCCATGAGTGGCAATATATGCAGATGCGGAACGTATACTAGAATCAAGGCCGCAATCAAAACTGCTTCAAAATCTCAAATCGTCTAAGCTTCCGTTAATTCAAATACAATAAAATGACTAAAGTAAAAACATCGTTTGGTAGAAGATCTTTTATAAAGAGTGTTTCTTTAGCAGGAGGCGGACTAGTAATTGGATTCAATTGGCTGGCTTGTAAAGGTCCAGATGAAGAAGGTGGAGAGGAGTTGGCTATGCAAATGCCAAAGGAATGGTTCGAATTGAATGGATATCTGAAGATAGGAGAAAATGGAATTGTAACCATTTATTCACCCAATCCGGAAATTGGGCAAAACATTAAAACTTCGATGCCTATGATAGTTGCTGAAGAATTGGATGTAGACTGGAATAATGTGGTGGTAGAACAAGCCCCATTAAATACCGAAGTTTTCACGCGTCAGCTTGCAGGAGGAAGTCAGTCTATTCGTCAAGGGTGGCAATCTCTAAGAACTGCCGGAGCAACTGCAAGACAAATGCTGCTTACCGCTGCTGCAAATAAATGGGAAGTTCCTGTTTCTGAATTAAGTGTTGAAAATGGAGTTATAAAACATTCCGGTAGTGATAAAACTATAGGATATGGAGATATTGCTAAAGCTGCGGTAGATGTTGAAGTTCCTCAAGAAGTAGAATTAAAGAATATAGATAACTTCAAAATAATTGGTACTTCTCGTAAGAATGTAGATGCTAAAAAAATAGTTACAGGTCAGCCCTTATACGGAATTGATACGTATAAAGATGGAATGCTTATCGCCATGATCGTTCAGCCACCAGCATTTGGAATGGAATTTAAATCGATGGATGCCGAAAAGGCTAAAGAAATGCCAGGGATCAAAGATGTGTTTACCATAGACACGTATCCTGAAGACATGGAAAAGGAATGGAGCGATGTAGGTTCCTTTTCGAAACTAGTGGTAGTTGTTGGAGAGAGTACTTGGCAAGTGATGCAGGCAAAGAAAGAAGTAAAGGTAGAATGGGATCTAAATCCAGAGCTTACCAAACAAATAGAAATTCTCGAGAAATCTGCAGGAATGGATGGTGCCAGCGGATTGGAAAGCACTTCCATACATGCCTCCTTGATGACAGATGTTGGTTCTAAAAAGTCTGAAATTGTTAGAAGAGATGGAGATCCGGAAAAAGCATTTAAAAATGCAGCAAGAGTTATAGAGCGTTCTTATACCTGTCCATTTCTTGCTCATAACTGTATGGAACCTATGAACTTTTTTGCAGATGTGAGTGATGGAAAAGCTATGTTATTAGGCCCAATCCAAACTCCGGAATATGCAGAGAAAAGTGTAAATAAACGTTTAGGATTTGATCTTGAAAATATCGATATCCAAATGACTAGAATGGGTGGAGGCTTCGGTCGCCGACTATACGGTCATTTTCTAGTTGAAGCAGCGGTGATTTCAGAAAAAATGGGCGCACCAATCAAACTTGTTTATAGTCGTGAAGATGATATGACAAATGGGGTTTATCGGCCTGCGTATCATGTTACTTACAAAGCCGCGCTGGATGGAAACAATAATTTAACCGCTTTTCATGTAAACGCGGGTGGAATTCCAGAAAGTCCGCTTTTTCCAAATCGTTTCCCAGCAGGCGCCATCGATAATTATTTAGCTGAAAGCTGGAGCTTAGAATCTAATATTTCAACTGGAGCATTTAGAGCTCCGCGATCTAATTTTATTGCAGGTGCAGAACAATCTTTCTTAGACGAACTTGCCGAAGAAATGGGGAAAGATCCAATTCAGTTTAGATTAGACATGCTGGAACGTGCAGGGACTAATCCTGTAGGAGAAGAAAATGATTATGATGCAGCCCGTTATGCTGGAGTTTTAAAATTGGCAAGAGATAAATCTGGTTGGGCAAATAACTCTAAATTAAGTAGAGGAGTTTCGGCATATTACTGTCACGATTCTTATGTAGCACAGATCTTAGAGCTTTCTGTAGAAAACAACCAGCCATTAATAGATAAAGTTACTTGTGTGGTAGACTGCGGAATTGTGGTGAATCCAGATGCAGCAAAAAATATGGTTGAAGGAGGTACCATAGATGGAATTGGTCATGCTCTTTACAGCGAAATGACCTTTAAAGATGGAGTTCCACAACAAAGCAATTTTGATAAGTATAGATTGATTCGTCATAAAGAAGCACCTAAAAGTATCGATGTTCATTTTGTTGAAAATGGAATAGATCCAACCGGACTTGGGGAACCTCCATTTCCTCCGGTACAGGCAGCTATAGCCAATGCGCTTTATAAAGATACAGGAAAAAGGTTCTACGATCAGCCGTTCATTTCTCATATGCAGGAAGATCTAAAAACCTAAGGTGGAATTTTTAATGAAGCAATTAAAGATAAAATGCTGGATAGAGGAAGATGGAGAAAAGTTTTATGGCCCGGGGCCGCATGAGCTTTTGAAGCAGATCCAAAAAGAGGGTTCCCTTTCTAAAGCCGCAGAACAGATGCATCTTTCTTATAGAAAAGCCTGGGAGATGGTTCAAAAACTAAATCAGTTTTCAGAAGAGACTTTAGTGATCTTGAAAAAAGGAGGTCAGCATGGAGGAGGAGCCTCAATTACCTCGTATGCATTGGAAATGATGGAGGAATTTGATCTATTTCAAATAAAACTACAGGCCTTTGTACAAGAAGAGAAAAAACTTTTGAAGGTCTTAAATTAAAACTAAAGCCGCCGATTTATCTTAAAGCTTGTATTATTTTTACCATTCGATATGTTTGCAAATACATAACGCTTTTAATGAGTTTAAAAAAGAAGATATATTTAGATTTTAATGCCACGACACCTGTTGATAACAGGGTGTTAAAAACTATGTTGCCTTATTTTACTGAGCATTTCGGAAATGCCAGCAGCGATCATGTTTTTGGTTGGGATGCAAATGAAGCAGTTGAATTTGCTCGTGAACAAATTGGCAATTTGATAAATGCTAAAGCCACCGGAATCACATTCACTTCTGGAGCAACTGAAGCAGCAAACCTAGCTCTTTTTGGATTTTGTAAAGCAAATAGTTCAAAAGGTAATCATATTATTAGCTGCAAGACAGAGCATAAAGCAGTTTTAGATACGCTAAAAGCATTGGAACAGCAAGGTTTTAAAGTGACCTATTTAGAGGTAGATGCTGAAGGAAATATCGATTTAAAGGAGTTAGAAAAAGCGATCACTTCGGAAACCATTTTAGTAAGTCTGATGCTTGCCAATAATGAAACCGGCTTGATCCATCCTATGCAGGAAATTGAAAAGATCGTGCATCTAAAAGGAGCGAAATTGATGAGTGATATTACGCAGGCGGTCGGCAAGATCCCGGTAGATTTGAAAGAATTGAATCTGGATATTGCTATTTTTTCTTCTCATAAGATCTACGGACCAAAAGGCGTGGGCGCTTTATATATCAACAAAAAGAATAACATTGAGATCGATCCATTTGTTTTTGGTGGCGGACAAGAAAAAGGCATGCGACCTGGGACTTTAAATGTGCCTGGAATCGTTGGCTTTGGAAAAGCTGCTGAAATAGCTGCTGCTGAAATGGAAGAGGAATCTATCAGAATCTCCAAATTGAGAAACGGTTTAGAAAAACAATTAGCAGAACTTGTAGAGGTTCAGGTCAATTCGAAGAATTCAAATCGGCTTCCCAATACCACGAATATCTCCTTTCAAAATATCGACGGAAATCTGATGTTAAGAAAACTGAGTAATTTGGCTATTTCTCGAGGTTCGGCCTGTACTTCCAACACTATAAATCCTTCGCATGTTTTAAAAGGGATGGGCTTAAATGATGAATTAGCACTCGCGTCTTTCCGGATAAGTTTAGGTAGAAGTACAACTCAGAAAGATATCGATTTTGCTGTGGAAGAAATTATGTCTTGCGTAAACCAGTTTAAGAAAGTGGAAATATGAGAGAACTGGAAGCTATAATTGCCCAATACGATCACTTAAAGTCAGCAGGTACAGGCTGTATTCTGGCAACAGTTGTGCATGTAGAAGGGTCTACTTATCGAA
>CAZWSP010000049.1:0-20958 GCA_964636585.1 uncultured Antarcticibacterium sp. | reverse complement strand
TCCTAAGTCATCAAAAAAGCTTCCTGAACCATATTTTACATCATACTTAGATCTATCTATAGAAAGTTTTGCTTGTGCAGAATTATCTTTCATTTCAAGATCGAACGTTACAGGTTTTGTGATGTTTTTAATAGTTAGATTTCCAACTACTCCGTAAGATCCATTTCCTTTTGAAGCGATACTTGTGATCACTAATTTAGAAGTTGGGTGCTTTTCTACACCAAAGAAATCTTCAGATTTTAAGTGTCCTTCTAATTTTCCTTTGCTGTCTCCAGAAAGATCTGTGTTGGAAATGCTTGTCATGTCCATTACAAATTCACCACCAACTAATTTGTCATCTTCCATATTGAAGAATCCGCTTTTTAATTGAATAGTTCCTGTGTGCGTTCCTGTTACTTTTTTACCTGTCCAAGTTACAGTACTCTCTTTAATGTTGATCTCTTTTTTCATAGTTGTAAATGCTAATGTAGTTAATACGATTACTGAAGCCGCAGCTCCTTTTAATAGATTCTTTTTCATGTTTTTTGTTTTTAGTTTGATTAAATAGTGTTTATTAAGTCTGCTTTACTTTTTCTAACTTTTGCTGCAAATTGCATAGAGTCTTCTTCACTTCTATATCCAATAGTTGCAATTACTGCAGTTGTTAAGCCTTTTTCTTTTAAGTTTAAAAGTTCATCATATTTGGCAGCATCAAATCCTTCCATTGGGCAGGTATCTATTCTTAGATTTGCCGCAGCAGATAAGAAATTTCCCAAAGCGATATATGCTTGTTTAGAAGCCCAGGTACTTTGATCTTCTGGATTTAACTTCATGATAGTAGATTCTAACATTCCTTTTAAACCTTGCAGATCTTCAATTTTAAGATCTCTTGTTGTTGCGATATCTTGTAAATAAGAATCTATATAACTTTCTGTAATGTTAGTTTTATTTGCAAACACAATAACTTCAGAAGCATCTGTGATCTGAGGTTGATCCCAAGAAACTGCTTTTAATTCTTCTCTTAATGCGGCATCTTTTACAACGATAATTTCATAAGGTTGCAATCCATAAGAGGATGCTGTAAGTTGAGTAGCTTCTAATAAGGTTTCAAGATCTTGAGCTGAAACTTCTTTCTTGTTATCAAATTTTTTGGTGGCATATCGCCAGTTTAAATCGTCTATATATGTACTCATAGTTTTTATTTTAAAAGTTTTTGTAAATTATTTGTTAGGGATTCTAATTCTGAAGCAGATAAATTCTCTGTGATTAATGCTTCGGCTTTATCTATAATTGGATCTATTTCAGCAAGGAAATTCAATCCTTTTTTTGTGATCGTTATTTCAACTTTTCTTCTATTCTTTTCACAAACCACTCTTTCTACGTATTCTTTTACAATAAGCTTATCTACAATTCGTGTGGTATTGCTCATTTTGCTAACCATACGTTCTTGAATGGTAGATAAATTTGCTGGCTTTCCATGTTGTCCACGTAATATTCTTAGTACGTTAAATTGAGGTATGCTTATGTCGAAAGGTTTTAAAGCTTCAGATATAGTATCATTTATCAAATTGGTAGTATGTAAAATGCTAAGAAGTAGCTTCCGAGATGCTGGAAGTTTAGTTTCTGTTTTTATAAGATCTTCTATTTTCATTTGTTTATACAATATTTGTATGTACAAATGTAATCTAATTGTTGAATGATTTTTAAAATGTTTTGTTAAAATTTATTTTGAAAGAATTAGACGGGATTTTATAGATTTCAGGAGAGAAAATTTAAATGCTGTATATTGGGGGTAAATTTTGAATTTTTTAATTCGGAAATAAGGAGATAATTTCCTTTACCTTATATTTACATAAGATTTGAAATTAAGTAATAGCATAAAAATTATACATATGAAAAACCTTACGCAAGAGCAGTGGTCTAAAGAAGTTAGTGAAGATAAAAACTCGGTAATTCTAGATGTACGTACAGAAGAAGAGTTTGTTGAAGGCTACATTCCAACTGCCAAAAATATTGATATCTATAAAGGTCAAGGATTTTTAGATGAAGTTGAAAAATTGGATAAGTCTAAGAATTATTATGTGTATTGCAGATCTGGAGCGCGTAGTGCTCAAGCTTGTGCTTTAATGAATCAACAAGGTTTTGAAAATGCTTACAACTTAATGGGTGGAATAACCGATTGGGATGGTGAGATCGAAAAAAATTAATTAATGAAAAGAGTTTTGACTTGCATTTTTATAAGTGCCTTTATTTTTCAAGGATGTGTTAAGTCTAAAGCAACAGAAATTGAAGCTGTAACGGTAGATGAGATGAATACGCATATACAATATGGCTCTCTTCCAGTTACAGAAATAAAAAATAAAGACGATTTTAAAAAATCTCACTTGGTAAACGCTAGCAACGTTGTTGAAAATGAAGATTTCAGAACTGGTTTAAAGTCGTTAGAAAAGGATTTGCCAATCGCTATTTATTTCACATCAGAGAATAACACTGCAGCTGCCGCAACTGTTCTTAAGGAGATAGGTTTCGAACATATTTATATCCTTGATGGTGGAATTAAAAAATGGAATGCTGATAATCAGCTTTCTAAATAAATATAGATTCAAACTTTAACAGTTGTGGGGTAGGTCCTATAATTCCTACAAAAAAATATAAAATCATCTATAAATTGCATATAATCCGTGAATTAAGTCACGGATTTTTTTTGTTTTGACTTTTAATAGTTTAGATTTGATAACAATATTAACTAATTTTTAACCATAAATAACTTAAAGATGTTAAAATCTAAACTTAAAGTAGGTGTTGCTGTCTTGGCAACCTCTGCATTTTTATTTTCCTGTACGCAGGACCAAAACACTTCGACAGATACGGAAGCATTTACTGAAGTAGATGCAATTTTTGATGCTCGAAATATCGATGGACAATATATCGTAGTTTTTAGAGAAGGTGCTGTTGAAAATGTTTCCTCAAAATATCCAACTGATTATAGAAAGGCACAAGCTGAAATGCAATCTGTGACCAAGCGTTTTTTAAACAATGCTTCAATAAATGCAGAAATTGTTAGTGTATACAGCAATGTAATAAGTGGAGCTACTTTAAAACTGGATAAGGCACAATTAGAATTGCTTAAAAATAATAAAGCTGTTAAGTATATAGAGCAAGATAGAATAGTAAGTTTTGCTCCTCCTTGTGGAACTCCAAATGGTGGACCTTGCGGAACTCCAGATCCTGGAACAGGTACTGGATCACAAGAAACTCCATATGGTATAATACGTGTAAATGGTGTAACGTCATATACTGGTACTAACGTTGCTTTTGTAGTAGATTCTGGTGTAGATTTAGACCACCCAGATCTAAATGTAGATGCTTCTCGTGCGTTTAACGCATTTACTTCTGGAAAAGACGGTCAATCTGCAGATGATGGTAATGGTCATGGAACTCATGTTTCAGGAACTATTGCAGCAAAAAATAATTCAATTGGTGTTATTGGAGTAGCACCAGGAGCTACTGTTATTCCTGTAAAAGTATTAGACAGTAGAGGAAGCGGATCTTATTCTGGTGTAATTGCAGGAGTAGATTATGTTGGCGCTAATGGAAGAAGTGGAGATGTTGCAAACCTTAGTTTAGGAGGACCAATTTCTCAAGCTTTAGATGATGCAATTTTAGCAGCTTCTAATAAAGGAATTAAATTTGCTTTAGCTGCCGGTAATGAAAGTAGTGATGCTAATAATAGCTCTCCAGCTAGAGTAAATGGAGCAAATATCGTAACAATTTCAGCAATGGATGTAAACAATAAATTTGCAAGTTTCTCTAATTATGGTAATCCTCCAGTAGATTATGCTGCACCTGGTGTAGCTATTAAATCTACTTGGAAAGGTGGAGGCTATAATACTATTAGTGGAACTTCTATGGCATCACCACATGCTGCCGGAGTATTGTTATTAGGAGCAGCAAGAACAGATGGAAATGTTCTTAACGATCCTGATGGAAATCCAGATGCGATTATAGTTCACTAAAATATTTTGAGTTGATTTAAGGTTGCTGTTAATGTTGAAATTTATTTTTCAGCTTATCAGCAACCTTTTTTTATTCCTAATATCAAGAATTATATAATTTTTTTATTTTTGAAGCGTTAATTGCTTAGGAAAACAACTGAAAGTTATTTTTTTAAATAATATATTTACCATCCAATTCATTAATTGAACTAACCATATTTATATGAATAAATTAGTTATTGCATTTCTTTTCGCCATCACTTGCCAATCCTTTTCTACAATTCAGGCTCAGCAATTTAAGGTTGGTTTAAAGGGAGGAATCAATAAAACTTCTGGAGGTCAAATTACTGGTAATGATTCCGGTCTGCCTAATCAGTATACAAGTGATACTTTTGATGCAGTTGGTGAAATAGGATATCATGGTGGAGGTTGGGTACAAGTGAATTTTGGTAAATTTTTTATTCGCCCTGAATTAGTTTATTCTAATTTAGAATCGACTTTCGAATTTCAAAATTATAATTCACTTTATAATATTAAAGAACTTAGCGTACCTATATTAATAGGATACAACGTTTTTGGACCTTTAGATATCTACGCGGGTGGTGCCTATAAAAATATTATTGATGTTACCTTATTTGGCTTAGAAAATGCCTCAGGGACTAATGAACCTCCAGGAATCGTAGTTCAGGATACTCCGTTTTCAGCTCAAGTGGGTGCAAAAGCAGAATTTGGAATTATAGGTATTGATTTAAGATATGATTATTCTTTGTCATCTAAAGAAGTTCAGAGTGTTGACTTTGCAAATGGTGGAGTTTTTGGTATAAACAGAGCAACCATAAATGATCAGCGCTTAAATCAGATAATTGTTAGTTTAACCTTGAAACTTTGGGATTCTGAAAATAAAGGAAAGCGCAGAAGAAAAGGTGGAAGCTGTTATTTTTAAACAATTTCAATATTAAATATAAAAAAGGAGCAATTGATATTGCTCCTTTTTTATTTAAATAGTTTACAACTTGGAAACTACTATTTATACTTTTCAGCAGTGATCTCTGCTATTTTCACAATTACTTCAACGGCTTTCTGCATACTTTCTACCGGCACATATTCAAATCTTCCGTGAAAATTGTGACCTCCCGCAAAAATATTTGGACATGGTAAGCCCATAAAACTTAACTGAGAACCATCGGTTCCACCTCTAATTGGTTTTATTAAAGGCTCGATGTTTAATTGTTTCATAGCTTCTTCTGCAATGTCTACAATGTGCATCACAGGTTCAACTTTCTCCCTCATGTTGAAATATTGATCTTTAATTTCAATCTTGATCACTTCTCTTTCATGTTGCGTATTTATTTCTAAAGCCAAATTGCTAAACATTTCTTTTCTAGCTTCAAAATGATTTTTATCGTGGTCGCGAATAATATATTTCAATGTGGTTTCCTCTACATCTCCATCAATATCTGTTAGATGGAAGAAACCTTGTCTGTCTTCAGTATGTTCTGGAGTTTCTAACCTTGGTAAGGAATTAATGAAATCTTGAGCGATGTACATGCTATTGATCATCTTATCCTTAGCGTATCCAGGATGTACAATTTTTCCTTTAATTTTTACAACAGCACCTGCAGCATTAAAGTTTTCATATTCTAATTCTCCAATTTGGCTTCCATCCATGGTGTAAGCCCATTCTGCTCCAAATTTTTTCACATCAAATTTATGAGCGCCTCTACCTATTTCTTCATCTGGAGTAAAACCTACTCTAATTTTTCCGTGTGGAATTTGTGGATTATTAACTAAATATTCCATTGCCGAAACAATCTCAGTTATTCCCGCTTTATCATCGGCTCCTAATAAGGTAGTTCCATCGGTAGTGATAAGTGTTTGTCCTTTGTATTGTAATAGATCTTCAAAATAATCTGGTGATAGAATAATATCTTCTTCCTTATTCAGGATGATATCTTTCCCATCATAATCTTCTATGATCTGAGGATTTACGTTGGTTCCAGTAAAATCTGGAGAAGTATCAAAATGTGACACAAACCCAATCACGGGTACTTTGTGTGCTACATTAGCCGGAAGCGTTGCCATGATATAGGCGTTTTCATCAATTTCAACTTCCTCCAAGCCTATCTTCTTTAATTCAACAGCTAACTTATTAGCTAGATCCCATTGCTTTTTTGTGCTTGGAGTATCGGTAGAGTCATGATCACTTTGAGTATCTATTGTTACGTAGCTAATAAATCTGTCGATTATATTCTTTTTTGAAATCATTCGCGTATATAATTTAATTTTTTAGGTAAAAAGTTGTTGTAAAATGATGATTTTAAGATAATTAAAAAATGAATCAATTCTAATTCGCTATCTTTAAGAAAACCAAAAATAGAAACTTATGAAGAATTTTTACGTAATGTGTTGCTTGTTTTTTCTCACATTGGGAATTCAAGCGCAAACTCAGGAAATTTCAGGTACCGTTGTAGATGATCAATCGCTGCCATTAGGGGGTGTTTCCGTAGCCATTAAAGGCACTAACAAAGGTACTATTACAGATTTTGATGGAAGATTCAATATTGAAGCAACAATGGGTCAAACCTTAGTTTTCTCATTTGTGGGATTCGATACTAAAGAAATGGAGATTCAAAGCACAACAATGAATGTAACATTGGTATCTGGAATGGCCTTAAGTGAAGTTATGCTGGTTGGATCTAGAAATCCGGGGAGAACTGTTGTAGAATCTACAGTACCTATTGATGTTTTAAATATCAAGGAACTTTCTACTGCAGTTCCGCAAGTTAATTTAAATCAGATGCTAAACTATGTAGCGCCTTCTTTTACTTCCAACACACAAACAATTTCAGATGGAACAGATCACATAGATCCAGCTTCTTTAAGAGGTTTAGGACCGGATCAGGTATTGGTCCTTATCAATGGAAAACGACGACATAATTCATCTTTAATCAATGTGAATGGGACCTTTGGAAGGGGAAGTGTTGGAACAGATCTAAATGCCATTCCTGCAGCAGCAATTCAACGAATTGAAGTTTTAAGAGATGGTGCAGCAGCACAATATGGATCTGACGCAATTGCGGGGGTTATAAATATTGTTCTAAATAAAAATATAGATGAATTAAATCTGGCAGTTACCGCTGGAGCTAATTTTGCTGAAAACGCAAACGATCAAACCGGTGGAGTAGATGGAGAAACTGTAAATGTTGCAGCGAGCTACGGAATTGGTTTAGGAGAAAATGGTGGATTTATTAATTTCTCAGGAGATTTTGACTATCGTGAAGATTACAGCAGAATGAAAGAATGGGAAGGAACTATTTTTAATGGCTATAATGCTATTGAAAATGTTGCTTTCCGAGCCGGAGCAGATATTACAAATCTCACCAACGGCCAAATTCAGCAGTACGCGCAAGGAGTTTCCTATTTCAGTCAGCAGTTGAGAGATGATATAAATGCAGCTCCAGATAGAGAAACTTTGCAGGATTTATTAAATTTTGATGTCACTGAAGATGAATTAAATGCAAGAGGACAAGAGCGTAGCGATTATAATATGAGAGTTGGGCAATCTGCCTTAAGAGGTGGACGCTTCTTCGCAAACTTTTCTTTACCACTAGATGATGCTGGAACAGAAATTTATTCTTTCGCGGGTGTGAGTTCTAGAAGAGGGAATTCTGCAGGTTTTTACAGATTACCTAATCAGAATAGAACGTACACACCAATTTATGTAGATGGGTTCTTACCAGAGATCAATTCTAAGATCAACGATAGGTCTATTGCTGCAGGTATAAAAGGTGCCGTTGGCGACTGGGAAATAGATTTCAGTAATACTTGGGGGAAAAATGAATTTTTATATTTAATTTCTAATACTTCCAATGCTTCTTTAAAACAAGCGAGTCCTACCACATTCGATGCGGGGGGATTTTCTTTTGCCCAAAACACCACCAATTTAGATATTTCTAATTTTTATGAGGAAATGTTTGCAGGATTAAATGTGGCATTCGGAGCAGAATATAGGCTTGAAAATTATGAAATTGTTGCAGGAGAAAGAGCTTCTTATGAGCAATATACAGAAAATGGAACGCCAATTACGATGGCTTCTCAATCTCCCGCTACAGATTTCTTTGGAAGCGGAAGACCAGGTGGATCTCAAGTTTTTCCTGGGTTTAGTCCGAAAAACGAACTTTCGAGAGAACGAAGCAGTATTGCCGGTTATTTTGATATTGAAGCAGATCTAACAGAGCAATTTCTTTTAACCTTTGCAACAAGGTTTGAGGATTATTCAGATTTTGGATCTACTATTAATTTTAAAGTTTCATCCAGATATAAACTAACAGAGAATATTAATATTAGAGGAGCTGCGAATACTGGATTTAGAGCACCTTCCTTGCACCAACTAAATTTCAATTCAACATCAACTATATTTGATAATGCAGGGAATCCACAGGAAGTTGGAACCTTTGCAAATGATAGTAGAGCTGCAAAATTATTAGGAATTCCTCAGCTGAAAGAGGAAACTTCTAAAAGTTTAAGTGTTGGTTTCACAGCAAAAATTCCAGATGTGAATATGTCTCTTACAGTGGATGGATATTTTGTTGCGATAGATGACAGAGTGGTTTATACAGGACAATTTCAAGGTCCAGGAACAGGAACCGAATTGGATAATTTATTAGCACAGGCCAATGCTACAGCAGCATCCTTTTTTGCAAATGCTATAGATACCGAATCTAAAGGTTTAGATCTTGTTTTAACGCATAATGCAACATTTACTAATGGATTTACTTTAAAGTCAGATCTTGCAGCAACACTTTCTAAAACAAAGCAAGTTGGAGCTATAAATTCTTCTCCACAATTAGAAAGAGCCGGTTTAGTAGGAACTTATTTTCCTGAAGATAGTAGAGTATATCTGGAAGAAGCGGTTCCACGAACAAAAGTTAATTTAACCAATAGCTTAACTGCCGGTAATTTTAATGTGTTCTTGAGGAATGTTTACTTTGGAGAAGTAACTGAAGCAACAACTGTGGTTGCTAATCAGCAAGTTTTTAGTTCTAAGATAGTAACAGATCTTTCTTTAGGCTATAAAGCTTCAGAAGCATTAACGCTTACCATTGGAGCAAACAATTTACTAGATGTGTATCCAGACAGAGCGGAACAACAATTCGGAAATAGAAGTGATGGAAGGTTCGATTGGTCTAGAAGAGCACAACAATTTGGGATAGGAGGAAGATTCTTATTTGCAAGAGTTGGATTTACACTGAAATAAGTGAAACAAGAATATCAATAATAAAAGCAGTCTTCGGGCTGCTTTTTTCATTTGAAGCTTTTCCATATTATTTCCAAAATCTCCTTAATTGAAATCCTTAAGATGACAGCTATTTTCCAAATTAATCTATTTTTGTAAAAATTCCCTAAATATGTATAAATCGCTGATTAGACCTTTATTATTTAACTTTGATCCTGAAAAAGTGCATTATTTCACTTTCGATGTTTTAAGGTTTCTTTTTAAGATTCCTGGGGTTCCAGGTTTAATGAAAAGTCGATTTAAAATAGCGGATCCCAGACTGAAACGTACTGTGTTTGGGTTGAAATTTAAAAACCCGGTGGGTTTGGCAGCTGGTTTCGATAAAAATGCTCTTTTATATAATGAATTAGATGCGTTAGGCTTCGGATTTATAGAAATTGGAACCGTAACACCAAAAGGACAACCCGGGAATGATAAAAAGCGCTTATTTCGACTTAAAGAAGATCAAGCCATCATCAACCGAATGGGATTTAATAATGAAGGTGTAGAAGCTGCTGTAAAAAGATTACGTTCAAATAAAGATGTTCTCATTGGAGGGAATATTGGAAAGAATAAGAATACACCAAATGAAGAAGCAGTTTCAGATTATAAGATATGTTTTAATGCACTTTTTGATCATGTAGATTATTTCGTGGTGAATGTTAGTTCTCCAAATACTCCAAATTTGAGAGCACTTCAGGATAAAGAACCGCTAACAGATTTGCTGAATACGCTTCAGCAGTTAAATTTATTAAAACCGAATCCTAAGCCAATACTTTTAAAAATCGCTCCAGATCTTACAGATGAGCAACTTTTAGATATAATAGATATTATAGCAATTACCAAAATTGCAGGAGTTATTGCTACAAATACAACCATTTCTCGTGAAGGATTAAATTCTGAGAATAAAACTGAACAAGGTGGATTAAGTGGGAAGCCTTTAAAAAATAGAGCTACAGAGGTTATTCGATTTCTTTCAGAAAAAAGCAAGAAAGCATTTCCAATAATTGGAGTAGGTGGTATTCATTCTGCTGAAGATGCATTGGAGAAATTGGAAGCTGGTGCCAGTTTGGTTCAGCTATATACAGGTTTTATATATGAAGGTCCAGCTTTGATAAACAAGATTAATAAAGCAATTTTGGCTTCAGCTAAATAAATAATATAATTCATAGTTAGTGCTGCTACAACTTATTCCATTCTTAACGGCTTCAATTTTGTTAACCCTTTCTCCGGGACCAGATATTATTTATGTTTTGGTGCAAAGTATGACCAATGGTAAGAAAGCTGGAATTATTACGACGCTGGGTTTGGTTTCGGGAATTCTAATTCATACAAGTTTGGTGGCTTTTGGAGTTTCAGCAATAATAAAAGAATCTGAATTATTATTTACCCTTATAAAAGTATTCGGCGCTTTGTACTTGTTTTTTCTTGCTTATAAAGTTTTCAGAAGTGATGGAGACATTAGTTTAACCAGCGATGCTCCCGTGAAAAGTTCAAGAAACTTGTTTGGACAAGGTTTTATAATGAATGTGCTAAATCCAAAGGTCACTATCTTCTTTCTTGCCTTTTTTCCCGGATTTTTGTGGATGCCTAATACAGATACCATTTATCAATTTTACATTTTAGGTTTCTTGTTTATGCTGCAAGCACTGCTAATTTTTGGGAGTGTTGCCTTGCTTGCAGGAAAAATTTCTGATTATCTTAGAAAGCACAAAAGTTCTGGTGTACTATTAAAATGGATACAAGTGGTGGTTTTTATAGGAATAGGTTTGTTGATTTTAATTTAATTTTTTAAAAATAAAGAATTCAATAACTTAGCAATCAGCGGCCAAAACAAGAAAGAAATTCATTTTTCTTAAAATACAGCCCTATTTTTATATAATCGGTAAAATAGTATCTTTGGCTATGGATAAAGTTAAAATTATTGAATGTCCCAGAGATGCCATGCAAGGCATAAAATCTTTTATTCCTACTGGGGAGAAAATTCAATTTATCCAATCTCTTCTGCGTTGTGGTTTTGATACTATAGATTTTGGAAGCTTTGTTTCTCCAAAAGCGATACCTCAAATGGTGGATACTGCTGAGGTTTTAGCAGGTTTAGATCTTTCAGCAACTCAGAGTAAACTTTTAGCAATAATTGCTAATACACGTGGTGCTCAAGATGCAGCGGTGCATAAAGAGATCAAATATCTGGGTTATCCTTTTTCTATTTCTGAAAACTTCCAGATGCGAAACACGCATAAAACCATAGATGAATCTGTAGAAACATTGCGAGAGATCCTAGAAATAGCTGAAGCTAACGATAAAGAAGTGGTAGCTTATCTTTCTATGGGTTTTGGAAATCCTTACGGAGATCCATGGAATGTAGAAATAGTAGGAGAGTGGACAGAGAAACTCGCAAAAATGGGAGTGAGTATTTTATCGCTTTCAGATACTATTGGAAGTAGTACTCCAGAGATCATTTCCTATCTTTTTTCAAATTTAATTCCGAAGTTTCCAAATATCGAATTTGGTGCACACCTTCATACTACGCCAACATCTTGGCATGAAAAAGTAGATGCAGCCTACACTGCTGGATGCAGAAGATTTGACGGAGCAATTCAAGGCTTTGGAGGTTGTCCAATGGCAAAAGACGAATTAACCGGCAATATGCCAACCGAGAAAATGTTGTCTTACTTCAATACAAAAAAGGCAGATTCCAATATTAAATTGACCAGCTTCGAGTCTTCTTACAATGAAGCTACCAAGATCTTTACCGCTTACCATTAGATTTATCGATCTTTTCTTTCCTTTTCATTGATAAATATTATTTAAAATTATTCTAAATAAGTTTTGTGTGATTGATAAACCTATCTATATTTGCCACCGAAATTATAACCCTATTTTAAATCAGTCTAAATAAACTAGTAATGAAGAAAACTATATTGTCATTGATCTTAAGTGCTACTTCAGTTCTTGCTTTTTCACAAACTACGCAAGATTCTACACTTACAGATCCTCAATATCAGCAAAATGCAGCGCAGAGAATTCTATCTGCAAATAATGGGAATGCTGTAACTATTGGAGGTTATGGAGAAGTAATATACAATCAGCCAGAAGGAGATAATGGAACTTTAGATGTTCATAGATTAGTAATGCTTTTAGGATATAGATTTAATGATAAAGTTCAGTTCGTTTCAGAAATCGAATTTGAACATGTAAGCGAAGTTTATGTAGAACAAGCATTTGTAAATTACAATGTGGCCGATAATTTAAACCTTAGAGCAGGTTTAATGTTAGTGCCAATGGGAATTGTGAATGAATACCATGAGCCTACAACTTTTAATGGGGTAGATAGACCATCGATGGATCATGAAATTGTTCCTACTACTTGGAGAGAGATTGGTGTTGGAGTAATGGGGAGAATTAATAGTGCGTCCCTTTCTTACCAAGCTTATATCTTCAACGGATTTAAATCTACAAATGCAGATGGATCTGGAAATATCGGCGGAAAATCTGGTTTAAGAGGTGGTCGCCAAAAGGGAATAGAATCTACAATTAACAAACCTAACTTTTCTTCCAAAGTCGAATATTATGGAGTTCCAGGATTGCGTTTAGGACTTTCAGGATATATTGGAAGAACCCAAGCAGATGATGAGGTAGATCATTTACCGGGAGCAGATGTTGGATTAACTATGGTTGGTTTAGATGCCAGATATGTAATTAACAAGTT
Source organism: uncultured Antarcticibacterium sp. (assembly GCA_964636585.1). Taxonomy (GTDB): domain Bacteria; phylum Bacteroidota; class Bacteroidia; order Flavobacteriales; family Flavobacteriaceae; genus Gillisia. The sequence continues at coordinate 7,997 of CAZWSP010000049.1, read as the reverse complement.
TACCGCAAGAGGACAATTTATACATGCATCTCTCACAGATACCGAAGATTATAACAATCTTACAGGATCTGAACTTGGAAGTGAATTACAAGGTTGGTATGCGGAAGCTGCCTACAATATTTTACCAGCAGATAACGAACAGAGACTATTTGCTTTTGCAAGATATGAGCAATATGATACTCATGCTGAAACGGAAGGTGCTTTAGTGAGAAACAATGCTTACAATAGAGACGATCTTACTATGGGATTAAGTTACCATATTGCACAAGGTGTTGTTTTTAAAGGAGATTATCAGATTAAAAATAATGCAGTTAGCGGAAGCGATTCCCAAAATCAAATTAATCTAGGAGTGGGAGTATGGTTTTAATCCAACTTTAATCTTAACATGTTGATAGTTGGGTTACCATTGGTTTCCCAACTTTTGGCATTTTAATTGAACAAGAATTTACAAATTGATATTTTTGCCTTATGAAAATCACTAAGCTTATACCAATTATTTTTTCCTTGCTTTTATTCATGTCTTTTGGCGTTCCTAAAAGTTTGGATAAGAAAGTAGATAAGGAAGTGAAAGACGTATTTGAAGTTGGGAGCTATTCTTTTAATACTGTAGCGATTTCTTCAGAATTAAAATCAAAATTGCCATCGAAGATCACCGATGAAAATATGTTTCAAATAAGATCTAAAGAAACCCTTTTAGGTTATGTATATTTGGATAAAGCACCTAGCAAGACAGCACAATTCGATTATTTGGTGATCTTCGATAAAGATCTTAAAATTGCCAGAACAAAAGTGTTGACCTATAGAGAAGAATATGGCGGGGAAATAGGAAGTAGAAGATGGTTAAGCCAATTTGTTGGAAAATCCGATTCTAATTCTCTAGACGACATTGCTGCTATTTCTGGGGCTACTATTTCAGTAAGATCTATGAAAAATGCCATTCATAACATCTTAGATTCTGTAGAGATCTTGCATATGAAAAATATTATTTAATGAAATATAATGGTCTCTTACTAAGTCTTCCGCAGGAAATTAAATACTTTTTAGCCGCATTTGTTTTGGTGTTAAGTATTGGATATTTTACCGGCTTGCTATTCGTAAATAATACAGAGACCACCAATCCAGCTGGAATTGAAGAAAACTACTTAGGAAATGAAGATGTTGCTGAAGCCAGTGTGATGAAGTTCAAAAAAGGGGAGCGAGAAATGCTCACTATAATTCATACGCATATCCTTTCCATGTCCTTTATCTTTTTTCTTTTAGGGGGTATTATGCTATTTACAGAACTGCCAGCAAAGTTTAAAATGTTCTTGATCATAGAGCCATTTTTATCTATTCTTCTAACCTTTGGAGGAATTTACTTTATGTGGGCCGGAATTAACTGGATGAAATATGTAGTTATGATCTCTGGCATACTCATGACCTTGATTTTTTCAACTTCGGTGCTTATTGTGCTTTTCCAGTTGCTTATTAAGAATAATAAGATTACCTGATAATCAGTCGGTTTCCTTGTATTAAATTATGTATATTTGCACGCAATTAAATCTTTAATTGCTATGACTGCACACGATTCCAAAATTGTTGGCGAAGGACTTACATACGACGACGTATTATTAGTTCCTGCTTTCTCAGAAATTCTACCTAGAGAAGTTAGTATTCGCTCAAAATTCACCAGAAATATTCCAATTAATGTTCCGATAGTCTCTGCTGCTATGGATACAGTTACCGAAAGTAAAATGGCTATTGCTATTGCTAGAGAAGGAGGAATTGGAGTTTTACACAAGAACATGTCCATCGAGGAACAAGCCTTGAAGGTTAGAAAGGTGAAGCGTGCAGAAAGTGGAATGATCATAGATCCGGTTACCTTGCCGTTAACGGCAATAGTTCAGGACGCTAAGAACAACATGAAAGAACACAGTATTGGTGGAATCCCAATTATAGATGATAACGGAAAACTACTTGGAATTGTAACGAATCGTGATCTTAGATTCGAAAAAAATAACAACAGACCTATTGCTGAAGTAATGACCTCTAAGAATCTGGTAACAGTTTCTGAAGGAACTTCACTGGAAGAGGCTGAGGTGATCTTACAAAAAAATAAGATCGAAAAATTACCAGTGGTGAATGATGATGATAAGTTGGTAGGACTTATTACTTTTCGGGATATCACTAAACTTACTCAAAAACCAAATGCCAATAAAGATGCCTACGGAAGACTTCGTGTTGCGGCAGCAATTGGCGTAACAGCAGATTCTGTTGAGCGAGCAACCGCATTGGTAAATGCCGGGGTAGATGCTATCATTATAGATACTGCGCATGGGCATACGAGAGGTGTAGTAGAAGTTCTTAAAAGTGTAAAAGCTCAATTTCCTGAATTAGATGTTGTAGTTGGAAATATTGCAACTGCTGAAGCAGCTAAGTATTTAGCAGATGCTGGAGCAGATGCTGTAAAGGTTGGGATAGGTCCTGGATCTATTTGTACCACAAGAGTTGTAGCAGGAGTAGGGTTTCCGCAATTCTCTGCAGTTTTAGAAGTGGCGGCAGCTTTAAAAGGGACGGGAGTTCCTGTTATTGCAGATGGAGGAATTCGTTATACAGGTGATATTCCAAAAGCTATTGCAGCAGGTGCAGATTGTGTAATGCTAGGATCCTTACTTGCGGGAACAAAAGAATCTCCAGGTGAAACTATTATTTACGAAGGAAGAAAGTTTAAATCTTATAGAGGAATGGGTTCTGTAGAAGCTATGAAGCAAGGTTCTAAAGACAGGTATTTTCAAGATGTAGAAGACGATATAAAGAAATTAGTTCCTGAAGGAATTGTTGGAAGAGTTCCTTACAAAGGAGAGCTGGAAGAAAGTATCCATCAGTTCGTTGGCGGGCTTCGTGCCGGAATGGGATACTGTGGTGCCAAGGATATAGAAACTTTGAAGGAAACCGGAAAGTTCGTGAAGATAACCTCTTCTGGAATTCATGAAAGTCATCCTCATGATGTAACTATCACTAACGAATCTCCAAACTATAGCAGATAGATTCTTAAAACATATTTAATAAAAAAGCGGTTTCATAAAGTATATGAAACCGCTTTTTTATTTTGTAAAAAAAATATCATTATTCTTTTGGCGTTTCAATACCAAGTTTTTTCATAACAGCTTCAGTAATATCAAATTTCTCATCTGAATATGCTAATCCATTTACACTGGTATTAAAGATCTGAGTAAATTTTTGTTCAGCAACAATTGTGCGCATCGCAATGTCTATCTTCTCGTAAAGTGGTTGAGTAAGCTCATTTCTTTTAACTTGAATGAGCACAGAAGCTTTTTGTCTGAAATTCTTAATGTCATTTTCTAAAGACATTAATTCAGATTCTTTTTGAACTTTAACTTCTTCTGTAAAGGTGGTGTTGTTTGCTTTATAATCTTCAACTAGACCTTCATAGCTCTTGATTGTTGCTTGAAGATCATCCTGAAGCTTCTGGTTGTAGGTTTTTAAGGATTCTTCCAAATTTGGAATCTCTGGCATTTGTCCTAATATAAATTCGGCATCTATAGTTCCAATTTTAGATTGCGCCTGAAGGCTGAATGCTGAAATAAAAATGGCAAGCGCCAATACAATGTTTTTCATGATTTTTTTAATTTTCCCAAATATAGCAGACCCATTTAAATAATTGAAAGAATACCTAGAAAATTATTCTGCTTCATAAACAGTTGCCCTATTTGGTTTTAGAATATCTCTGTATTTCATGATCTCAGATTCTGGGACAACCCAAAAGGCAATGGAATGAAGTTCGGTTAATTGTTGAAACCCGGTGATATTCCATTCTTCCAATTTTTCAGCAAGAATAAAATCTTTTAAGTGTATTTCGTGATGTTTTGCAATTTGTAAGGCTTGGGCACCTCTAAAATCCCAAATAAGTTTAATGTTTCTTTCTATTGCCATGTAGTTAGTCCTTTAGAACGCTTTCCCCATTTTCGGCGAAGGCCTTAAAATCTTTCATAAATTTTAAAGTTTGCTTTTTGAAAGATCCAGGCATCAAAAATGCGATTATTTTCATAAACCCCGAAAATTCGAATTTATTATCGCTTATCCATCTAGTGGAATTTGCAGAAACTTCTTCAAAATAATTTTTCTGGTCATTATACACTCCTTTAGCTTCATAACTCGTAAAAAGTTTATCGGGTAAATTTTTCTTTTCTATGGTCTCTATCATTTCTAGCACTCTATTTCCCATCAGATATTTCAGCTTAGAGCGAGCACCTACTTCTCCCGGTGTACCACTTATGTGATCGTTGGAGATAAATCCTTTTTGCCAATGTTTAAAATTTTTTGGATTTTCGAGTTTTGCAATTACTTCTTCTCTGGGGAGCTTTACAATAATTTGTGCGGAATAATTCATCTTGGTACCATTTTAGTTAGTTTTCTAATTGCTTAAGAAAATTAATAATTTGGAGTATAATTTCTTGAATATTGAATCGTTTAAAGATTATAGCTTGTTTAAGCCTGAGGAATTCTTATTTTTGCCGCTGTATTTTAATAATAATCAGAACGTTCTGGGAGTATTAAAGTTACGGTTTATTATTAAAGTTATCTGCTTATAAATGGAGAATCATATCTCAAAATTTTTTTTACTAATTGGATGTGCCATCCTACTGCAAAGTTGCAATCATTTTAAGCCAGTAGAAGAGCGTCAAAAAGTTGCTAGAGTAAATGATAACTATTTATATTTAGAAGATATCCAGTCTTTAGTTGGACAAGATCTTAGTGAAGAAGATAGTATTCTCGTGGTTAATAATTTTATTAATAGATGGGCAACACAACAGTTGCTTATAGACAGGGCTAAAATTAACCTTAGTACACAGCAACAAAAGGAGTTTGATGAGTTGGTGAACAACTACAAAAATGAACTTTATAGCAAAGCATATGCAGATGCGCTAGTTGTGAAAAGACTGGATACAGCATTTAGCCAGACCGAAATAGTAAATTACTACGATGAGCATTTAGATAACTTCAGATTAAATGAAGATCTAGTTAAAATGCGCTTTATCAATTTGGATAAGAATAATCTAGATTTTCAGGATATTAAGAAGAAATTCATGAGATTTAATTCTAAAGACAGAGAAGATCTGGATAAGATAGCGCTTCAGTTTAAATCCTATTCTTTTAAAGATACCGCGTGGGTAGGAACCAAACCGGTGTATGAAAAGATTATCCCATTGAATGATGGAAATAAGTCGCAATTATTAAAAAAGTCTAATTTTCTTCAGCTTGAAGATTCATTAGAAGTATATTTGGTGTATGTTAATGACGTGCTTTTAAGGAATGACCAAGCACCACTGGAATATGCCACTTCCACAATAAAACAGATCCTCCTTAACAAGAGAAAAGCCAATTTGGTTGAAGAATTAGAAAAAGATATAACACGAGATGCAATTGAAAACGAACAATTTGAAATATATAATTAAAGGAATAGCAGCGGTTACTTTATTCTTCGGAATTCAGTCTAGCGCACAAGCACAAGAAGTAATTGTTACAGATAGTACCGCGATTCAACCAGAAGTAGTTCAGGAAGAAGTGCCACAGGAATCTGGAGAATTTAAAAGATTGAAAGTTGATGGTATTGCTGCGGTAGTAGGCGCATACGTTATATTAGAAAGCGATATAGATCTTATGTATCAAGATCTTAAAAGCCAAGGTGTTTCTACAGAAGATTATACAGATTGCCAATTAGCAGGAAGTTTATTAGAAAATAAACTTTACGCGCACCATGCGATTCAGGATAGTATCGTGGTTTCTGATTCAGAGATCAGAAACTATGTAGATCAACAGATCACACAAATGGTTGGGCAGATTGGATCTATGCAAAAAGTGCTTAATTTCTATAAAAGAGATTCTGAAGATGAATTTAGAACTGAATTATTTGAAATAAATAAGCAGCAGGAACTTTCTAAAAGAATGCAACAAAGCATTATAGAAAAAGTAGAGATCACTCCAGAAGAAATTCGTTCGTACTTTGAAGGAATTGCAGAAGAAGAAAGACCATTCTTTGGAGATGAGGTTGAAATTGCTCAAATAATCATTAAACCAGAAACACCACAATCTGAAAAGCAAAAGGTAATCGATAGATTAAACCAGTTTAGAGAAGATGTAGTAGATAACGGCGCTAGTTTTGGAACCAAAGCCGTACTTTATTCACAAGATCCAGGTTCTAGTAGTGATGGTGGACGTATGGTGATCAATAGAAAAGATGGTTTAGATAAGGATTTTAAGGACACTGCCTTTAGTTTGCAAGAAGGAGAAGTAAGTGAGCCGTTTGCATCTCAATTTGGATACCACATTATTAAAGTTGAAAAAGTGATCGGGCAAAACTTGGAGATAAGACACATTCTCTTAATTCCAGATGTAACCAATGCAACAGTAGAAAGCGCAAAAGCTGAAATAGATAGCTTGAGAAGTAAGATCATTAATAAAGAAATCACTTTTGGCGAAGCTGCAAAAAGATTTTCAGATGAAGAACAAACTGCCGCAAACGATGGGAAATTAATTAATCCAACAAACGGTGACACTAGATTTGAGCTTACTAAAATAGATCCAGAATTATATGAGCAGGTTTCTACCTTAAAAGAAGGAGATGTTTCCCTTATCTTAAAGGACCAAGAGCGTACAGGAAAAGTGTTTTATAAGATAATCACAGTTAATAAGAGGTATAAAGAGCATAAGGCAGATTTTGTTCAGGATTATCTTAAGATTAAAGAATTAGCTTTAAGAGATAAGCAATTAGATGCTATTGCAAAATGGCAAAAAGAAAAAATTGCAGATACGTATATTAAAATCAACGGTAAATTCCGAACTTGTTCTTTCGAAAGTAACTGGTTAAAGAAATAAAAACATAAGAATGTCCGATGTCACCGCTGTAGAATCTTTAGTTGATAAGCATCAACTACTTAAAAAGGAAATAGCGAAGGTAATTGTTGGTCAAGAGAGCGTGATAGATCAAATTCTCTTGTCAATTTTTTCCGGAGGGCATGCGTTGTTAATTGGAGTTCCAGGATTGGCTAAAACCTTAATGGTAAATACCATTTCTAAGGCTTTGGGCCTAGATTTTAAAAGGATCCAATTTACGCCAGATCTTATGCCAAGCGATATTCTTGGTTCGGAGATCTTAGATGAAAACAGACATTTTAAATTTATCAAGGGTCCAATATTCTCTAATATTATTTTGGCAGATGAGATAAACAGAACGCCACCAAAAACTCAGGCAGCTTTGTTAGAGGCCATGCAGGAACGCTCTGTAACTGTAGCAGGACATCATTACAAACTTAGTTTACCTTATTTTGTTTTGGCCACACAAAACCCGATAGAGCAGGAGGGAACGTATCCTTTACCAGAAGCGCAGTTGGATAGGTTTATGTTTGCTATTAATTTAGATTATCCTTCATTTCAAGAAGAAGTAGATGTTGTAAAATCAACTACAAGTAATATAGAACAAAGCATCAATCCACTTTTTACAGCTTCAGAAATTATAGAGATCCAACAATTGGTACGCAGAGTTCCGGTTGCAGATAATGTAGTGGAATATGCTGTTACCATGGTTGCAAAGAGTAGGCCAAATGGAACTACCGCACCAGAGATCATTAAGAACTATGTTGATTGGGGCGCAGGCCCAAGAGCTTCTCAAAATTTGGTTTTAGCAGCTAAGGCGCACGCTATTCTAAATGGGAAATTTTCTCCAGACATAGAAAATGTGCAGGCAGTTGCAATGGGAATTCTAAGACATAGAATAATCAAGAATTATAAAGCAGAAGCTGAAGGTATTTCGGAAGAACAGATCATTCAAGCTTTATTCTAAGATTGCCATCTTTTTAAAAAGATCTCTTCCTTTAAGAATCGTATTATTTTTGTTTTCCTTCATATAGATTTTTAATTTCTCATTTCTTCTGAACCGAAAGTGCAGATAACAAATTGCTAATTTCCTATTTAAAGCAAGCAGAAATAGCGATCTGGTA
>CAZWSP010000048.1:0-21268 GCA_964636585.1 uncultured Antarcticibacterium sp. | reverse complement strand
TAACATTTTTATTGAAGCAGATAAAATAATCTCTGGCGGAAATTTTCACGGGCAACCTTTGGCCTTGGCCTTAGATTACCTGGCAATTGCAATGGCAGAGATCGGGAATATATCTGAACGCAGAATTTATCAACTGGTTTCTGGACTTAGAGGATTACCAACATTTTTGGTAGAAAACCCAGGTTTAAATAGCGGATTTATGATCCCACAATATACAGCCGCAAGTATTGTAAGTCAGAATAAGCAATATGCAACTCCTGCAAGTATAGATTCTATAGTTTCGTCTAATGGGCAAGAAGATCATGTAAGTATGGGATCTAATGGAGCTACAAAATTACTGAAGGTGGTAGATAATATTTCCACAATTCTGGCAATAGAACTTTTTAATGCTTCACAAGCGTTGCATTATAGAGAACCTCAGAAAACATCAGATTTTTTACAAGAAGTAATTGCTAACTTTAGAACTGTGGTTCCTGTTTTATTAGAAGATCAAATAATGTCAACCCATATTAAGGCTGCTAAAAAATTCCTTAAAGATTTTGAGATCGAACAGAGTTTATTGTTTGATTAGTTTTAACTGACCTTCAATCCAAACTACAGCTTCTTCTAAAGTTTCAAATACTTCAAAGAAACTGCTGTGTCTAAAAAATTGCTTTTCAATAATGGTGTTCTGCTTCACTACCGTATTTGTTGAAACTACAGCAATAGCTGCTAAATTTTCTACGTTGGCAGATTCCAAATGGATCATTGGATTTACAGAATAGGAGTTGGTCCTGTTGGAAATATAACCGTAGGGTTGATTATTAAAGGTTTCCTGACCAATTTTTAATAATTCTCTGTTATGGGGAATATCAAATAGAATTCCTTCATTTAATTCGGCTATAAGAATGTTATCCAAAAAGGAAACTTTTCCGAATTCAAGCTTAAACGTAGATTCGATCATAAATTGTTAGGGGAAAATATGAACTCAAATGTATGAAATTCAACATAAAATCAAAATAAATTTCAAGAGTCTCATCATATTGTTATAAAGCTATGATTATGAGATATATAATTACATGAATCTGATTTAATGTGGAATCCTTAAATATTTTAAAATAAAAAATCGGCTATTAAATTTCTTTAATAGCCGATTCTAATTTTGATATAAATATTCGCTTAAACTTCTTTTTCCTGTTTAGCTTTTTCTATTCTAATGGTAAGCTTTTCCTTAGAATCGTCTAGATCCATATAGATCGTATCACCTTCAGTTAAATGAGAAGTAATGATTTCTTCAGCTAAAGCATCTTCAATATATTTCTGAATAGCTCTATTTAAAGGTCTTGCTCCAAAGTCCTTATCGAAACCTTTATCTGCGATATAATCTTTAGCGCTATCGCTTAATTTTAAAGTATACCCAATAAGTCCTATACGAGCGTATAACTTCTCTAATTCGATGTCTATAATTTTATGGATATCATCTCTATCTAAAGAATTAAAGATTACAACATCATCAATTCTATTCAAGAATTCCGGAGCAAAAGCTTTTTTAAGAGCACTTTCAATTACACTTCTCGCATTCTCATCTATCTGAGATTTTTGTGAAGCGGTTCCAAAACCAACTCCTTGTCCAAAATCTTTCAATTTACGAGAACCAATGTTAGAGGTCATGATAATTATAGTATTTCTAAAATCTATCTTTCTACCTAAACTGTCTGTTAAATAACCATCATCTAATACCTGAAGCAACATATTGAACACATCTGGATGCGCTTTTTCAACTTCATCTAATAGAATTACAGCATAAGGTTTACGCCTAACTTTTTCGGTTAATTGTCCGCCTTCTTCATAACCGATGTATCCTGGAGGTGCACCAATCAATCTAGAGATCGCAAATTTCTCCATGTATTCACTCATATCAATTCTGATAAGCGTGTCCTCATTGTCAAATAACTGTTTTGCAAGAACTTTTGCTAACTGCGTTTTACCAACACCTGTTTGACCCAAGAAGATAAATGAACCAATAGGCTTATTAGGATCTTTAAGTCCAGCTCTATTTCTTTGTATAGCTTTCACTACTTTATTAACAGCATCGTCCTGACCGATCACTTTACCTTTGATCCTATCTGGCAATTCTGCCAATTTAATGATTTCTGTCTGCGCAATTCTATTTACAGGAACACCCGTCATCATAGAAACCACATCTGCAACATGTTCTTCGGTTACAGTTTCTTTGTGCAGCTTAGATTCTTCTTCCCATTTCTCTTGAGCAACACTTAATTGTTTTTCAAGATTTTTCTCATCATCACGTAGCTTTGCAGCTTCTTCGTACTTTTGTTTTTTAACAACAGCATTCTTATTTTCTCTAACAGCTTCTAATTTCTGCTCAAGATCTAAAATCTGCTTTGGTACTTCAATATTTGTGATATGCACACGCGCACCAGCTTCATCTAAAGCATCGATCGCTTTGTCTGGAAGAAATCTATCTGTAATATATCTTGCAGTTAATTTTACACAAGCCTCAATAGCTTCTGGAGTATAATTAACATTATGATGTTCTTCGTATTTACCTTTTATATTATTTAAAATTTCTAAAGTTTCGTCTACCGTTGTTGGTTCCACGATCACTTTTTGGAATCTTCTTTCTAAAGCTCCGTCTTTTTCTATGTACTGTCTGTACTCATCTAACGTGGTTGCACCAATACATTGAATTTCTCCACGAGCTAATGCTGGCTTAAACATGTTGCTAGCATCCAGACTTCCAGTGGCACCACCGGCACCAACAATTGTGTGAATCTCATCGATAAAAAGAATAATATCGTCATTCTTCTCAAGTTCGTTCATAACCGCTTTCATACGTTCTTCAAACTGTCCGCGATATTTTGTTCCTGCAACTAAACTTGCAAGATCTAAAGTAACCACACGTTTATCGAAAAGGATTCGTGAAACTTTTCTCTGAACTATCCGAAGCGCTAGTCCTTCTGCAATTGCAGATTTCCCAACACCTGGTTCTCCAATTAATAGAGGATTGTTCTTTTTACGTCTACTTAAGATCTGACTTACACGTTCAATTTCTTTTTCACGTCCAACAACAGGATCTAATTTATCGATCTCTGCCATTGCGGTTAGATCACGTCCAAAATTATCTAAGACCGGAGTTTTAGATTTCTTATTGGTTTTTCCTGTATTGCTAAAAGGATTATCCTTGGTAGTATCTTCACTAGTAGCGTCATCATCTGAGAAAGATTCTGCTCTAGGAGCTTCTAAATAATCGTCGTCGTTTGTAATCATATATTTGAATTGATCTTTAACACCGTCATAATCTATCTTCAACTTATTTAAAAGTTTCGTGGTAGGGTCGTTTTCATTTCTTAAAATACAAAGCAATAAATGCGCTGTATTAATAGAAGTGCTCTGAAAAAGTTTAGCTTCTAAAAATGTAGTTTTTAAAGCTCTTTCAGCTTGTCTAGTAAGGTGCAAATTCTTTTTTTCATTAGAAATTCCTAATGATTCGGGGTTCGCAGGGCTTAATATTTCAACTTTTCGTCTTAAATGACTTAAGTCTATGTCTAAGGCATTAAGGATGTTTATGGCTTTACCATCTCCATCTCTCAACAACCCAAGCATCAAATGTTCTGTACCTATAAAGTCGTGTCCCAGCCTTAAAGCTTCTTCCTTGCTATAGGCGATCACGTCCTTTACTTTGGGAGAAAAATTATCATCCATCTTTGTTTCCTTTCTCTAAATTTATTTATTAACACTTAGTGGGTAGATTCAAAAATTGTACCTATTAATGTGTCGCTAGCTAATTGACAAAATTACTTTTAATAATCAAAATATAAGATAGGTAACTTATTAACGAAGACTCGCTAAATATTTGTTAATAAAATTTGGACAAAGCCACGCTAATACCACGAAAAACAACTGCAAAATCCGTAAATTGGCACGTTATATTTTGAAACTAAATTAAACTATTTAATATGGCTGAAGGAGAAAAGTTAATTCCTATCAACATTGAAGATGAAATGAAATCGGCTTATATCGATTATTCGATGTCGGTCATTGTGTCACGTGCGCTACCTGATGTTCGTGACGGATTAAAACCTGTACATAGAAGGGTTTTATTCGGGATGCATGAATTAGGTATTAGAGCCACCGGGGCTCACAAAAAATCTGCAAGAATTGTAGGGGAAGTATTAGGTAAGTATCACCCACACGGAGATACATCTGTATACGACGCTATGGTACGTATGGCTCAAGAATGGAGTTTGCGTTATATGCTTGTTGATGGTCAAGGTAACTTTGGATCTGTAGATGGCGATAGTCCAGCTGCAATGCGATATACTGAAGCCAGAATGCGCAAGATAGCCGAGGATATGTTGGCAGATATCGATAAGGAAACAGTAGATCATCGTTTAAACTTTGACGACACCTTAGAAGAGCCAACTGTTTTACCAACTCGTGTTCCCAATCTTTTAATTAATGGAGCTAGTGGTATTGCCGTAGGTATGGCAACCAATATGCCACCACATAATATCTCTGAAGTTATAGATGGTACCGTTGCGTACATCGAAAATAACGATATAGATATTGATGAACTTATTACACACATCAAAGCTCCCGATTTTCCTACTGGAGGAATTATCTATGGCTACGATGGAGTAAGAGAAGCATTTAAAACGGGTAGAGGTAGAGTGATGATGCGTGCTAAATCCAGTTTGGAAGAAGTAGGCGGAAGAGAAGCTATTATAGTTACTGAGATTCCTTACCAAGTGAATAAGGCAGACATGATCAAGAAAACTGCCGATCTTGTTAACGAAAAGAAAATAGACGGAATCTCAACAATAAGAGATGAGTCGGATAGAAATGGAATGCGAATCGTTTATATTCTTAAACGAGATGCAATTCCAAATATAGTTTTAAACACCTTATTTAAACATACAGCGCTTCAAACCAGTTTTAGTGTGAATAACATTGCATTGGTAAATGGACGTCCTGAGATGTTAAACTTAAAGGACATGATTCGTCATTTTGTGGATCATCGTCATGAAGTTGTAGTAAGACGTACGCAATACGAATTGCGTAAAGCTGAAGAAAGAGCGCATATTTTAGAAGGTTTAATAATTGCTTCAGATAATATAGATGAAGTTATTGCATTAATTCGTTCTTCCAGTAATGGAGATGAAGCTCGTGCTAAGTTAATAGAGCGTTTCAGTCTTTCTGATGTTCAGGCCAAAGCGATCGTAGAAATGCGATTAAGACAATTAACAGGTCTAGAACAAGATAAATTACGATCAGAATACGATGAAATTTTAAAGACTATTGAGGATCTTAAGGATATTCTTGATAGAAAAGAACGTCGTATGCAAGTGATCACAGATGAGTTATTGGAGATCAAGAATAAATATGGTGATGAACGTAGATCTGTTATAGAATATGCTGGAGGAGATCTTAGTATAGAAGATATGATCCCAGATGAGCAAGTAGTAATAACTATTTCTCATGCAGGATATATAAAGAGAACTTCACTTACAGAATACAAGACACAAAATAGAGGAGGAGTTGGACAAAAAGGATCTACTACGAGAAATGAAGATTTCTTGGAGCATTTATTCTCAGGGACCAATCATCAATACATGTTATTCTTTACTCAGAAAGGGAAATGTTTCTGGATGCGGGTTTATGAAATTCCGGAAGGAAGCAAAACTTCGAAAGGTAGAGCAATTCAGAATTTGATCAATATCGAACCAGATGATAAAGTGAAAGCTTTTATCTGTACGCAAGATCTTAAAGATGAAGAATACATAAATAGTCATTTTGTAATTATGGCCACTAAGAAAGGTCAGGTTAAGAAAACAGCTTTAGAACAATATTCAAGACCAAGAATAAATGGTATTAATGCTATAACTATTCGTGAAGATGATGAATTGTTAGAGGCAAAACTTACAACTGGAAACAGTCAGGTAATGTTAGCTATTAAGAGTGGGAAAGCAATTAGATTTGAGGAAGAGAAAACGAGACCAATGGGTAGAAATGCCTCAGGAGTTCGGGGAATTACCTTGGCTAATGATGCAGATGAGGTTGTTGGAATGATTGCTGTGGATGATATGGAAACTGACATTTTGGTAGTTTCTGCCAACGGTTATGGAAAACGTTCTCCTTTGGATGATTATAGAATTACCAACCGTGGAGGAAAAGGTGTAAAAACCATTTCTATTACAGATAAGACTGGAGAATTAGTTGCAATCAAAAATGTAATTGATAGCGATGACCTTATGATTATTAATAGATCAGGCTTGGCAATTAGAATGAGTGTGAACAATTTAAGAGTGATGGGAAGAGCAACACAAGGTGTTCGACTAATCAACTTAAAAAATAATGATTCCATTGCTGCGGTAGCAAAAGTGATGCAAGATGAAGAAGTAGAAGAAGTAGAAGAAGTGTTAGATGATGAGGTATTAGACCCTGATAACGTTGACGAAAGTTCAGATGGCACAACAATTGCAGATAGTACTGAAGAATAAACAAACAAAAACCAATTTAAGAATGAAAAAGAATGTTATAACAATAGGATTATCATTACTATCTGTAGTAGCAATTGCACAAAAGAAAGAAGTGCGTGATGCTGGAAAGGCAATCGATAAAGGAAGTTATGCGGAAGCAAAAACTTTATTGACTCAAGCAGAATCTTCATTAGGGGATGCCAATGATAATTTAAAAGCAGAATTTTACCTATATAAAGGTAAAGCCTATTTAGGAACAGGTGAAAAAACTCCTGTTGCAGATCTAATGCTAGCTTCTGAAGCTTTCAAAAAAGCTAAAGAATTAGGTAATGAAGATGCATCGGCAGGTTTAGACAATGTAACTAACAGTTTAATTCAAAGCGCGATCAACGATCAAAAAGCAGAGAACTACACTGAAGCTGCAAATAAATTGTATGCAGGTTACAAATTGAATGAAAAAGATACGGTGTATTTATACTATGCAGCTTCTAATGCAGTAACTGCTAAAGATTATGATACTGCACTTAAATATTACGAGAATCTTCAAGATCTTGGATTTACAGGAATCGAAACAGAATATATTGCTGTGAACAAAGCTACTGGTGAAGAAGAAGCTATGCCAAAAACTCAGCGTGATCTAATGGTGAAAACCGGAGAATATATAAAGCCTGAAGATAGAGTAGCAGCTTCAAAAATTGGAGAGATTTCTAAGAACATCGCTTTGATCTATATTGAACAAGGGAGAGAAGATGAAGCTATTAAGGCTTTAGAAAATGCAAAAGCAAATAACCCAGATGATGCTAGTTTATTACAAACCGAAGCAGACATGTATTACAAAATGGGTAAAAAAGATAAGTATAAAGAGCTTATGGAGGCTATCGTAGCTAAAGATCCAAACAATGCAACTTTATATTATAACTTAGGTGTTACCGCTTTTGAAATGGGTGATAACGATGGAGCAATTTCTTATTATGAAAAAGCTTTAGAGATTAATTCAGAAATGACAGAAGCTCGTTTAAATATTGCTGCTGCTATTCTTTCTCAAGAAGCTAAGATTGTTGAAGAAATGAACAAACTTGGAATGAGCAAGGGAGATACTAAGAAGTATGATGAATTAGCTGAAAAGCGTAAAGATATTTACCGTGCAGCTCTTCCTTACTTAACTAAAGTTATGGAGAATGATCCTGAAAACATGGAAGCAATTCGTACCACAATGAATATTTACTATCAATTAGGAGAAAGTGAAAAAGCTGATGTTTTACAAGCTAAGTTAACCGCTTCAGAAAAAAACTAAGAAATTAGATTTTTATATATAGAAAAAGGCTGTCAGAAATGACAGCCTTTTTTATTTTCAATATTTTTATATAATCAAATTATCTTTTTGATCACTCTTAGTTGATGCGTATGTCTTTTCAATTCCGCATTAAAAATTCCCGAATGATCTAGTCTATCAATTCTAACCTTGCCATTTACATGAATAATATAATTGTCATGCATTATAATTCCAACATGAGTAATAGTGCCATCAGAATTATCAAAAAACGCCAGATCTCCTGGTTCACTTTCTTCAATAAAGCTTAAAGGTTCCCCTTGTGTAGATTGTTGTGAGGCATCTCTTAATAAAGAAAATCCATTAAGCATATACACCATTTGCGTTAAACCGCTACAATCTATTCCAAAAGGCGTTTTTCCACCCCACAAATAAGGAGTATTAAAATATAATAATGCGGTTTTAATAAGATCTGATTTTTGTTTAACTCCAGTGATAGAACCTCCATCAAAGGTGTTTTTAAGCAGGCTGTTGCTATTTAAAATAGCTCCCATAGGAATTGCAGTGAGATTACCTGAAGCATCTATTAGATATTCAATAATATCTGATGAATAAATGCGCTCTTCCGCATCTAAATCGAAATATTGAGTTTCATCTATCTTTAAAAACTGCCTGTTATCTACCCAACCTTCATAAGAATCGAATGCAATACGAATTCGGCTCCATTTACCACGTTCTTCTAGAATTTTAAAATGATCCCCATAAAGAAGTTGGGTTACCATTTCGGAAGCATCGGCCGGTTGATTTCTAACCGGCACCATGCTTAAGTTGCATATTCCGTATTGCATTAATATAAACTTGCTAATTTAACTTAGTCTCTTTGGATAATAATTGCAGAAGCACCACCACCACCATTACAAATAGTCGCAGCACCTGTTTTAGCATTGTTTTGCTCTAAAATATTTAATAGGGTAATTATAATTCTTACTCCAGAACATCCTAGAGGGTGACCTAATGATACGGCACCTCCGTTTACATTGGTATTCTTGTCTGTAAGGCCTAGTATCTTCATATTTGCCAAACCAACAACTGCAAAAGCTTCGTTGAATTCGAAAAAATCAATATCGTCTTTAGTCATTCCAGCTTTCGCTAAAGCTTTAGGAAGTGCTTTGGAAGGGGCAGTTGTGAATCTTTTTGGTTCATGAGCAGCATCTGCATAACTTTTAATGCTCGCTAAAACCTTTAAACCTAGTTCATCTGCTTTTTCACGGGTCATTAATATCACAGCTCCAGCACCATCATTTATAGTTGAAGCATTCGCAGCGGTAACTGTTCCATCTTTAGAGAAAGCAGGACGCAAGGAAGAAATTTTATCCATTCTCACATTCTTAAACTCCTCATCTTCACTTATAACTATAGGATCTCCTTTTCTCTGAGGTACTTCAACAGGAACAACTTCATTATCAAATTTCCCATCTTTCCATGCTTTTGCAGAACGCTCATAAGATTGAACAGCATAGGCATCTTGATCTTCTCTAGAAAAACCGTTTTCTGAAGCACATAGATCTGCACATGTTCCCATGGCATTATGATCGTACGCATCTACTAATCCATCTTTTTGCATTCCATCCTCCATAGTAGTTGGTCCAAATTTCTGGCCATTTCTAAGGTATAAGTAATGAGGAATTAAACTCATATTTTCCATTCCTCCAGCAACAACAATTTCTGCATCGCCTAGCATGATTGCTTGTGCACCTTGCATCACGGCTTTCATTCCGCTAGCACAAACTTTATTTATGGTAGTACATGGAACGGTGTCTGGAATTCCAGCGCCTAATGCCGCTTGTCTAGCAGGAGCTTGTCCTACGCCAGCTTGCACCACATTTCCCATTAATACCTCGTCCACCATTTCTGGTTTTAATCCTATTTTATTTAAGGCTCCTTGAATTGCGATTGAACCCAATTTTGTAGCAGGCACTGTAGATAAACCTCCTAAAAAACTTCCAATTGGGGTTCTAGCAGCACTTACAATAACAACTTCTTTATTCATAGCTTAAAATTTTTATTTCTCTTGATGCGAATTTAGTGATTTTATAAAGAACAAACCAAGGCTTCTAAGTGCACCATGTTTTTTTACTACATTTGACTTATACTATCTATATACATGAACAATTTCGTAAATAACTTTTATAAAAATCAGGCATTATTCTATAAGATCTTTCTGTTTATAATTACTGCTGTTTTAATTGTTTACTTATTACCAAAAGGAGGAAAATTTAAGTATGAAATTACTAAGGGAAAACCTTGGCAATATGAAAATTTATATGCTCCATTCGATTTTGCTATTTTAAAAGCAGATGAAGAAATTGTAAAAGAAAAGCTTCAGATTAATAGCAATCATATTCCTTACTATAATTTTAATGACGATGTTGTAAAACAAGTAAAAGCGAAGGTTCCGGAGCAATTAGTGAAGATATTTCCAGATAGTATTCTAAACCAAAAGAAGCGGCAGCTTTCAGTATTTATAGATAAAACCCTTGATAGAATTTATGAGAATGGGATTTTGCAGGAGCCAAAACCAGCAGATATCAATAAACTCATTTATTTAAAAAGAGGAAATGAAGCTTTTGAGATCAACTATGATAAGATCTTGCTTCAGGATGAAATACGCCAATATTTAAACGTTCAAATAAATTCGAATAGATTAACCGAATTCAAACCAGATCTTCTAGAACTTTTTTACAACATTATTAAACCCAATGTTACCTTTGATTCTGCTTTAACTCAGAAGGAACTGGATGGAAAATTAAATGCCATTTCTTATACTCGTGGAAGCATTGAGCGAGGAACTATTATTATTTCTAAAGGAGAAATTGTTGAAGGGGAAACTTTGGATATTTTAACTTCGTTAAAAGCCGAATATGAATCTCAAGTATGGAGTGATTCCAGTTATAACTGGATCTTGTTTGGATATAGCATTTTGGTTTGCTTGGCGTTACTCATGCTACTATTGTTTATAAGACGAAACAGAAGAGATATTTTCGATAATAATGTAAAAGTGTCTTTTATCTTTTTCAACCTATTATTAATGGTTTTTCTAACCACATTAATCGTAAGATTCGATGCTAAATATGTATATATCGTTCCCTTATGTATTCTCCCATTAACGCTTAAAGCGTTTTTCGACTCTAGACTTGGACTATTCACTCACGTAATTACCGTGCTTATTTTGGGGTTTGTTGTGCCAAATAGTTACGAGTATATGTTCCTTCAAATAATAGCGGGAATCGTTACCATCCTTACTGTTTCAGAGTTATATAAAAGAGCTAATTTATTTATTTCAGTAGGGCAGATCACCTTTATCTATATTCTGGTCTATTTCGCATTTACAATTATTCAGGAAGGAAATATTCAGGATCTCAATTCAGAAATGTTTCTAACTTTTATCTTAGGCGGATTGGCAACACTTTTTGTGCAACCACTTATTTATATCTATGAAAAACTCTTCGGACTGGTTTCTGACATGTCTTTATTGGAGTTGTCCGATACCAATTCGAAATTATTAAAGGAATTGGCAGAAAAAGCACCCGGAACTTTTCACCATTCTTTAAATGTTGCAAATTTAGCTGAAGCTGCCGCAAATGAAATTGGAGCAAACGCAATGTTGGCTAGGGTAGGAGCATTATATCATGATATTGGTAAGATGGAAAATCCCACATATTTTTCAGAAAATCAGACCAGTTCTGTGAATTCTCATGATGAACTATCCCCTGCAGAAAGTTCTGAAGTTATTATAAATCACGTGATTCATGGAATTGAAATTGCACGAAAAAACAACCTTCCAGATAGGGTGATAGATTTTATTAGAACGCATCACGGGACTACCATGGTTTATTTCTTTTATATGAAGGAAAAAGAAATGAACGAGAAAGTTTCAGCTAGAGATTTTAGATATCCGGGGCCAATTCCATTCAGCAAAGAAACCGCAATTTTAATGATGTGTGATAGTGTAGAGGCGGCAAGTAAAAGTTTGAAAGAGCCAACCTCTGCTAAAATAGACGATTTTGTAGAGCGCATAATTAGCAAGCAAATGGACGAATCTCAATTTTTGAATGCGAACATAACCTTTAAGGAAATTCAGCTAATAAAGAAAGTTCTTAAGCAAAAGCTTAAGAACATATTTCACCTTAGAGTAGAATATCCGGAATAGTTAGCGAACTTCTATAATCTTTACTTCATTATCATTTAATGGGAATGTTTCTCCTGCTTTTTTACCTTTTAATTTTTCATAAATAGGAGCTTCCGTAGAAATCACGTGTACCAAACTACCGTCGTCCATTTTTATATTACCTAAACCGCAGGCAATGAAGTAGTAGTTCTTATTGGTTTCGATAACACTACCAAATTTCACGTTTTCACTGTAATGATCTCGGTCCACTTTATTTAAGGTAAGTTTCATGTTTTGGGCGGTATCTAGATATTTTGCATATTTTTCAAAATCTCCAAGAAGCTCTCCTTTGCTACCTTCTTCGTCATAATCTGTATGAACATCGTTAGCAACCATAGACTCTTTTATAGTGTCCATTTCATCTTTATACTTAGCTATTTGTTTATTAATTGCATCTAGGCAATGATTAAACAATTCAGTTTTATTTGGTACCATAATTTTAATTTTAAATAAAAGTAGGTAACACTTTTTATCTGAAAGAATATTTTACAAAACATTAATATTTGAAATTCAACTTTAAAGACAGGACATATGTTTCCCCTTAACCTGAAAATTTAAAGTCTTCAGCAATTTTTCTAAAAAGTCTCTAGCAGGCAACTTCTTGCTCTAATAGTTGAATATTGCTGAACATCC
Source organism: uncultured Antarcticibacterium sp. (assembly GCA_964636585.1). Lineage (GTDB taxonomy): Bacteria > Bacteroidota > Bacteroidia > Flavobacteriales > Flavobacteriaceae > Gillisia. The sequence continues at coordinate 8,655 of CAZWSP010000048.1, read as the reverse complement.
GTTCCTTTACAATATTCATCATTCGCTTATTTAATGCTGAAGAATTATCGATATAGATAAGATATTCTTCAACTGTAAACTGGCCAATGATGATTCCTTTCAGGCTATTTCTGAATTTAATGTCGCGCTGAATCGCATTTTCAATAAAACTTAATTTCTTTTCAATTGAAAAAGCATGATAGCCATTTTTATATTTCTGAATGTAATTTTTAAAAACTTCAACTAAAAGTTCATTCTGAAGTTTTACAACGGGGCGGAGGGTCTTGTTTTGGAATTGCTCATCACGACTCATATTATTTGAAACTCTTGCCGAAGGAATTTCTGGTCTAAGACTAAGCAAGTCATTTTCTCGCTGGTTCATAGGTATGGAGTTTCTTAAATTTAATGAATATTAAAGCTGTTTTTAATTAATACACAGCAACTTTTAAACCGATTTATAAACAAGTGAACTAGCGTTAAAAGTGTCTTAATCGCCCCAAGCCTTTATCTGCTTCTTTTTACCTTTAAGAAAATTCATTAAAAATATGATCATTTCAAAGAATCCATATAACGGAGAAAATATAGCAAGCATAAAGGAATTATCTAAAAAGGAAATTAATGATGCTTTGGAACGAGCACAAGACCGATTTAAAAGTTGGCGAAAAACCACTTTTGCTGAAAGATCTAAATTGATGTTGGCTGCGGGGAAAGAATTAGAGAAAAATAAAACAGAATACGCCAAGACCATCACTCAAGAAATGGGGAAACCTATTTCTCAAGCTATTGCAGAAGTAGAAAAATGTGCTTGGGTATGTAAATATTATGCTGAAAATGCAGAACAGCAATTGGCGAATGAAACAATAAAGACAGATGCTAAGAAAAGTTATGTTGCTTACGAACCTATCGGGGTTGTGCTTGCGGTAATGCCATGGAACTATCCATTTTGGCAGGTATTTAGATTTGCTGCTCCAGCGCTTATGGCTGGAAATATTGGAGTTTTAAAGCATGCTAGCAACGTGATGCAATCTGCAGAAAATATTCAGAAAGTATTTGAAAGAGCTGGATTTCCGAAGGACTGTTTTCTAAATCTACCAATTGGCAGTAAGAAGGTGGAAGAAATTATTAGAGATCACCGAATTAAGGCAGTGACCTTAACAGGAAGTAAACCTGCCGGAAGTGCTGTAGCATCAGTCGCAGGAGAAGAGATCAAAAAAACAGTATTAGAATTGGGTGGAAGTAACGCCTTGGTTGTTTTTAAAGATGCTAATCTTGAAAAAACGGTAGATGTTTGTGTTCAGGCAAGATTTCAGAATACAGGGCAAAGTTGTATTGCAGGGAAAAGACTTTTACTTCAGGAAGAAATAGCTGATGAATTTCTTGAACTTCTAACTTTAAAAGTGCGAGAATTAAAAAGCGGAGACCCAATAGATGAAGATACTTATGTTGGAGTTTTGGCTAGGGAAGATCTTTCAGAAGATCTAGAAAAACAACTAAAAGAATCGGTGAAACAAGGTGCTAAAATCTTACTTGGCGGGAAAAGGTATGGAACTTATTTTGAACCAACCATAGTAACTAAGGTTGCAAAGGAAATGACAATATTTAAAGAGGAAACCTTTGGTCCGTTGCTATCTGTAACTAATTTCAAAGATGCTGAAGAGGCAGTATCTTTAGTTAATTATTCTTCTTTTGGTCTTGGAGTTTCAGTATTTACAGAAGATCTAGAAATGGCGGAAAATCTAGTTCCCGAATTTGAAGATGGTGCCGTATTTATAAATGACTTAGTAAAAAGTGATCCGAGATTGCCATTTGGAGGAACTAAAATTTCTGGATACGGTAGAGAGCTTTCCATTCACGGAATTCGTGAGTTTATGAATAGAAAAACAGTTTACATAAATAAATTTTAATGAAGCAAGACATTGCGGTTACTGTAGATGCTGTAATATTTAAAGTGAAGGGTAATATAACAGAAGTGCTCTTAATTAAAAGAAAGAACGATCCTTATAAAAATAATTGGGCAATTCCTGGAGGTTTTCTTGAAGAAGATGAAGATCTGGAAACAGCTTCAAAGCGGGAACTGCAAGAAGAAACCGGTTTACAAATTGAAGCATTGCATCAGTTAAAAACATATGGGGCAATAGACAGAGATCCAAGAGGTAGAACAATTTCCATAGCATTTGCTGGAATTATTAATTCTGCTTTCGAAGTAAAAGGGGCAGACGACGCTGAGGAAGCAAATTGGTTCGAAATGAATGATCTTCCTGCTCTGGCTTTCGATCATTTAGAAATATTAGAAGACGCTAAAGTTTGGTTAGTGAACCAGAAGGCTTAATTTTACATTTCTAAAAGAAACTACATGAGATTTCACACGAGAAAATGGGTAAAACCGCAAGACCTTAATCCAAATGCATCCCTATTTGGAGGTAGATTGTTGGAATGGATAGACGAAGAATGTGCACTTTATTCCATCATTCAGCTAGAAAACCCAAAAGTGGTGACCAAGTTCATGAGTGAAATCAACTTTAAAAGCTCTGCAATTCAAGGAGATATTATAGAGATCGGAATTGATGTGGTGAAATTTGGAAACGCTTCCTTAACATTGCGCTGTGAAGTAAGAAATAAAATGACAAGAGAAACTATTATTACCATTGAGAATATAGTAATGGTGAGCCTAGATGAAAACGGAAAACCACATTCACATGGCAAATCTGAAATAGAATTTGTAAGAGATAGGCTTAAGGATTAAGCCTTCTCTTCTTTTTTATTTTCTTGTGGAGAAGATAATCTTATAGGAAGATCTACATCTTTATTTCCTCCATAGATCTTGATCTCTTGGATATCTGCTGGCATATAATATCCATTGTCTTCTAATGCTTCTTTAACTGCTCTCACTACATTTCCTTTAGTTGTAAGCGCCTTTCTTCTAAAATCTGTAGTATCTACCCAGAAAAATACTTTTAGATTTACGGTGCTTGTAGCGAGTTCATCTTCAATCACAAAATTTTCATGTTCTGCATCTTCAATAACATCGGGTTCTTTCCGTAATGCTTCCATTACAGTTTGTTTAGCACCTTCAATATTATCTTCATAAGCAATCCCAATTATAAAACTCCATCTAAAGAATCCATCTTCAGTATAATTTGTAACAGGAGTGGTTAAAACATCGCTATTCGGAATATACACATCCTTACCATCAAAGGTTTTCAACTTAGTATATCTAAATTCCAGCGCTTTTACCTTTCCGAAGTTATCGCCGATCTCTACAGTGTCATCCACATCAAATGGTCTATTGAACGCCAAAATGATCCCTGCAATAAAGTTTTCACCAATATCTTTAAATGCAAATCCTAAAACAACAGCACTTGCACCAGCGGCGGTAAGTACTGCGGTTGCTATTCCACCTAATCCGGCAGCGCGTAACGCCAACATTATGGCAATAATTAGCGATATAATTTTAATAGTTTTCCCTAAAAACCTACTCATTAATGGATCGTTCGTGCGGTGTGAGATCCTCGTTCTTGCAAAATTCCCGATCCAAGAACCTATTAAAACACCCAGTATTATTATTAATAACCCTAAACCTATTCCCGGTAATTGCGCAATAATGCTATCATAAAAATGAGTAAAGGATTCTTGTAGGCTTAAGTTAGCTTCAGTATTTGCTTGCATTTTAAAAGTTTAATTTGAATAGAATGATATATTCGGGACGGAAGTTAATAAAAAATCCACATTCCTTTAGTCTTCCGATTAAAGCGAATGTGGATAAACTGATTTAAAGAGAATTATTCTCCTTTTGCCTTTTTTTCTTTCTGCTCTCTTAAAGCATCTTCTATTTGCTTATTAGCTTTTTCCAATTGCTTTTCTGTAGGGCCTTCAATTTTTTGTTCTGAAGCTAATTCTGGCTCTAAACTTAAACTGATATAAAATGGAAAGTGATCTGAATCTATATTTTCTCCTGTTTTAACTTCAACTAAACGAAACTCTTCAGAAACAAAAAAGTGATCTAATGGCCATTTCATTATGAAACTGCTAGCATTAAAAGAGTTGAAGAATCCTCTTCCTTTTCTTATATCTAATAACGAACTCACATCTTTAAATAAAGAAGAACTCGCAGACCATGCTACATCGTTAAAATCTCCTGCAACGATGGTTGGCATATCTCTTTCTAGCGCCATTTTAGCAACCATCATCATTTCTGCATCTCTATCTGTAGAAGTTGGATTTTCTTGAGGCATTGGTGGAGTAGGGTGAATGGCGTGTAACATGATCTCTTTTCCAGATTTAAGTACCAAAATAGTGTGAATAGACGGAATACTATCGTCTACCAAAAAACGCTTCTGCGGATTTCTCATCTCAAATTTAGAATACAACAACATCCCATAAGTGTTGTTAATAGGAATTTCTACTCGATATGGATATTTTGCAACGGCATCATGCACATCATTCATCCAGCGAGTTTCGGTTTCAGTTAACAATAATATATCTGGATCCTTATCTTCAATTTCTTGGATAAGAAGTTTAGGATTAGTGTTTTTCTGTAAGACATTGGCCGCATAAAATTTAAGCACGTTATCTGGATCTATATTTTCTGAAACTTTCTCTACTTCATGTTTACCATGCGGTAAATAAGGAAAGATCTTATACATCTGAAATGCAAAACACATAATTAAGACACTTACGAACAAATAATCTTCGGCCCATTTTATGTCGAATTCAATAAAATATACCACGATCGCCACAAAGGTTAGAATGGTAAGTTGGATGTGCGGATAATCGAACATTCTAATCCACCAAAAATCTGCAGCAGCAAGTGGAATTAGGGTTAGAAGCACAGCAAAGAGGCCAAAGCCTTGTAGAAAAGGTTTTAATTTCATTGTTTGGTTATAAATTATGCGGTGAATTTAATAGAATTTATTTAAATGCTTCAGAATTATTTACTCTAATGGACAAGTCCTTAAAATCGTCTCCAGAAGGAGATTCAAATAATTTAAGATCGAAATATGGCAACGCGGCTATAAGATGATCAAAAATATCTGCAGCAATATATTCGTAATTCTCCCAGCGTTTATCTTTACTGAAACAAAGAATTTCTAACGGAATCCCTGTTGGCGTTGGTGCCAAATGTCTTACCATCAAATACAATTCTTTATTAATTGCAGGATGATTGTGTAAATAAGCATCGGCATATTTTCTGAATATACCAAGATTAGTCTGGTTTCTTCCGTTTAATGGAAGCGCTGTATTAATCTCATTGGTGCGGTTATATTTATCTACTTCTTTCTGTCTATGCTCCACATAAGGGGCGATTAGACTGATCTCTTTATACTTTTCAAGATCTTTTGAAGTAACAAATTTTACTGAATTTTGCTTAATATTGATCGCTCTTTTAATCCTTCTTCCCGGAGATTCCTGCATTCCGCGCCAGTTCTGAAAAGAATCGGCAATTAAACTATAAGTTGGAATTGTTGTAAAGGTGTTATCGAAATTCTGAACGCGTACTGTTGCAAGATTAATTTCAGTAACATCTCCATCTGCGCCATATTTACTGAAGGTGATCCAATCTCCAATTCTAACAATGTCGTTCACAGAGACTTGAATAGAAGCCACAAATCCCATAATAGTATCCTTAAAGATCAATAGAATAACTGCTGAAGCCGCTCCTAAAGAAATTGCAAAACTCATTACAGATCTGTTGAAAATTTCAGAAAAAATAAACATAAGCCCTACGATCCAGATAAAGATCATAAGTACTTGCATATAGCTATCTAGAGGTTTATCGTAATAAGATTCCCTAGTTTTTAGGTAATTCTTACTAGTTCTAAGCAAACTTCTAAAGATCCAAATTACCAAAATAATTATATAGATATTGGTAATGAACAAAACGCCTTTTAAAACGTATTGATGATCTATTAAAATAGTTGGAATAGTTGCGTAGACAAGAAGAATTGGGATAATTCTTCCCACATATTTAGGGAAGTTACTTTTAATAAGAAAATCGTCGAAGGTGGTTTTTGTTTTATTGGTAAACGCTTTGAAAGATTCTATTACAAACCTTCTTAAAAGGTAATTTATAATGAGAATCATTCCAAAAAGTACTGCAAGATTAATAGCAAGATTTAAATATGCTGCAGCTTCTGTATTCATCCCTTGACGAATAAAGTAATCTTCAAGAAAACAACTAACAGATTTTATATCGAATATATCATCAAACATATTATAATATCTTTTTTTCTACATAAAAAGGCCCGAATGGAAGTACCGAGCAAACTACTACCAAAAGCAATGTAGCAAATTTCCAATTCAGCAATTTGTACATCACTAGTGCACCCACAAGATAGGATATAAATAAGATTCCGTGAGCCATTCCTACAAAACCTACCATAGCTGGCGAGTTAAATAAATACTTTAACGGCATTGCTATAAATAACAGTAGTAGAAAGGACACAGCTTCTAATATACTAACTCCTTTAAAAATCTTGATCTTCGTTGATTTATCCAATTTCATTAATTTTTGCAAAGATAATTTTAATAATTAAAGTATGATAAAAATCCATCCTTTATAAGTGGTTTAGGCAAGTGATCTTGTTAAACTTTTTTAAAAATTAAAGGATAAATTCTATAAAGTAACTTCATTTTTTACAAATTGAAGTAATTTGCAGGCTCTTAGAAAATTTATAGATGAAATCTAAAATATTAGTTACTGGAGGCCTTGGTTTTATCGGGTCTCATACAGTTGTTGCATTACAACAACAAGGATTTGATGTTGTGATTATAGATAATTTGTCCAATTCCTCTTTAGATGTTTTGGCAGGTATCACAAAAATTACCGATATCTCTCCAGAATTTGTAAATCTAGATCTTCGCCATAAAGGAGAAGTGATCGATTTTTTTGAAACACATCAAGATATTGCTGGAGTCATTCATTTTGCAGCTTCAAAAGCAGTTGGAGAAAGTGTAGAAAATCCGTTATTATATTATGAGAACAATCTTTCAACTTTAGTTTATCTCTTACAGCAGTTGAGTAAAAAGAATAAAGCAAGTTTTATCTTTAGTTCTTCTTGTACGGTATATGGACAAGCAGATAGTTTGCCAATTAATGAAGATGCACCGGTGAAAAAGGCAATGTCTCCATATGGGAACACCAAGCAAATAGGAGAGGAGATCATTATGGATACTTGTAAAGTTTATCCAAATCTAAAGGCGATCTCACTAAGATATTTTAATCCTATTGGTGCTCACCCAAGTACAGAAATTGGAGAATTACCAATTGGAACTCCACAAAATTTAGTCCCATTTATTACGCAAACGGCTATAGGAAAAAGAGAAAAACTCTCAGTTTTCGGGAATGATTACCCTACCAGTGATGGTACTTGCATTAGAGATTATATTCATGTGATGGATCTTGCTAAAGCGCATGTAGTTGCTCTTAAAAAATTACTGGAAGATATTTCAGAAAAAAATTACGATGTATTTAATCTTGGAACAGGGAAAGGTAATACGGTGTTGGAAGTAATAGAATCTTTTGAACGATCTACAGGTAAAAAATTACCTTATAAAATTGATGAAAGAAGAGAAGGAGATATAACTGCAGCCTATGCAGATACTAATAAAGCAAAAAACGGACTTCCTTGGGAAGCCGAACACAGTTTAGATGAAGCTTTAGAAAGTGCTTGGAAATGGGAAAAAAAAGTTTCTAAAATAGAAAAGTAGAAAAATAATATATCTATCTAAAAAAGAAGAGCCACTTGATTTAAGTGGCTCTTTTTCTTTTATTTACTTCCATTCACATAAAAAGCGTGAATAACTCCTGGCAACCAACCTAAGGCGGTTAACAATAAGCTAATTAAAAACGTTGTTCCTAGTCCGTGTTTCATAAACACAGCTAATGGTGGAAGTAAAATATTTAAAATAATAGTAAGTAAAGACATTTTATTAATTTTTTGGTTAGTAGGTTAATTTAAGAACTTCAATCCCCAGCGCCTAATTCTAGTATTGGTTTAGCTATTAATTAACTAAATATAACTTCTCATTAGCAATTCAGATTCTGATTAAGAAAAAGGTATCTTTGCAGCTTCAAATAAATATTATGAGTTTTACTTCACTAGGTGTATCTAAGGATATTGATAAAGGATTAAAGGAATTAGGTATTATCACCCCAACAAAGATCCAAACGGCTGCCATTCCAGTATTATCTGTAGAGAATATAGATTTTGTAGGTCAGGCACAAACAGGGACAGGTAAAACTGCTGCATTTGGTTTACCATTATTGGCGAGAGTAGATACCAGTAAAGATTATATTCAGGCACTAGTTTTAGCACCAACCAGAGAATTAGGTCAGCAAATCGCGAAACAACTTTTTAAATTCACAAAATATTCTGAACAGGTTTTTACTGAAGCAGTTTATGGTGGGGAAAAAATAGATATTCAGATAAATAGGCTAAAACGTCCAACTCACATAGTTGTGGCAACTCCTGGAAGACTTATAGATCTAATGAACCGAAAGGCTTTAGATATCCGCAGAATTAGCACCTTAGTTTTAGATGAAGCAGATGAAATGCTTAGTATGGGTTTTAAAGATGACCTTACTAAAATTCTGAGCAAGACTAAAGGAGATCGTAATGTGTGGTTATTTTCAGCAACCATCCCTAAGGAATTAAATGAAATTATATGAGTTAGATT
>CAZWSP010000047.1:0-21692 GCA_964636585.1 uncultured Antarcticibacterium sp. | reverse complement strand
GAAACACTAATATAATCCTGCGGAATAGCAGAAAGCACGATCGCTTCTTTTTCTAAGGCTGCTTGCCCAACTAAACTTTCTCCAAATTCAAAAGTTGTTTTAAGAGATTTACGCTGAGTGAAGGCGTAAGAAGCCGTCATTCTCAGCTGTTTCTTGTCATTTTGCTTTTCAGCAAGATAAATTACCCCAACTTGTCCGTTTAGATATTTAGTTAGGTAAGAAATAATGTTTTTAGATAAGGTAACCAAGTCCTGTTCTCCACGCATTCTATCGTTAAGTCCCGCTTGTCCTGTCTTGATCCATGCTTCATTTTCATTCTCTTCCGAAATTCGTTTTAAGTTTTCGGTCATCGTGTTCAAGGCGATCCCTAATTGATCGGCCTCACTTCGAAGTGGCATTTCAATTGCAAAGTTTCCTTCAGCAATCGTATTCGCAGCTTTTACAATGGTAGTAAAACTGTCTACCATCGCGTTTATGTTATTTTTAAGTTCCTGTACTTCTCCTCTTACCTCAACATCGATCTTTCTAGAGAAATCTCCTCTTGCAAGTGCGGTAGATACCCCGGCGATATCTCGTACCTGAGAGGTTAAGTTACTCGCCATCTGGTTTACATTATCTGTAAGATCTTTCCAAGATCCCGCTACATTTGGCACTTCTGCCTGACCTCCAAGAATACCTTCGGTTCCTACTTCCCGCGCCACGTTTGTTACCTCATCTGCAAAAATGTTCAAGGCATCTACCATGATGTTGATCGTAGTAGAAAGTTCTAATACTTCTCCTCCTTTTCCTTGTTCAGAAATTTTCTGAGATAAATCCCCGTTTGCTACCGCCGTTGTTACCGATGCAATTTCTCGTACTTGAGTGGTAAGGTTAGATGCCATCGTGTTTACGTTATCTGTTAAACCTTTCCAGGTTCCAGCAACATTTGGCACTTTAGCCTGACCTCCAAGCATACCCTCAGTTCCTACTTCACGAGCCACACGAGTTACCTCGGCCGCAAATACGTTTAAGGAATCCACCATCTGGTTAATGGTATCTTTTAGTTCGGCGATCTCTCCCTTTACATCAATAGAAATTTTCTGAGATAAATCCCCATTCGCAACAGCAGTTGCTACATTTGCGATTTCCCTTACCTGACTGGTAAGATTACTTGCCATAGTATTCACATTTCCGGTAAGATCTAACCAAGCTCCGGCAACGTTTGGCACTTCGGCCTGACCACCCAGCATTCCTTCGGTTCCTACCTCACGCGCCACACGTGTAACCTCGTTAGAAAGTATATTCAGGGAATCTACCATTGTGTTTATAATAGTAGAAAGCTCTAATACTTCTCCTCCTTTTTCTTCTTCTGAAATCTTTTTAGATAAATCTCCATTCGCAACCGCTTTTGTTACCGAAGCAATTTCCCTTACCTGAGTGGTAAGATTAGATGCCATGGTATTTACGTTTTCTGTAAGTTCCCACCATGCCCCTCCTACGTTTGGTACTTCTGCCTGACCTCCCAAGATACCTTCTGTACCTACCTCACGCGCCACACGAGTTACCTCATCAGAAAATATGTTCAAGGAATCCACCATCGTGTTGATGGTTTCTTTTAATTCGGCTATTTCACCTTTAGCTTCAATGGCAATCTTTTGTGCTAAATCTCCTTTTGCAACCGCAGTTGCTACATTCGCAATTTCTCGTACCTGCGTAGTAAGATTCGATGCCATGTAGTTCACATTATCGGTAAGATCTTTCCAAGTTCCAGCCACATCCGGCACCTTCGCCTGACCTCCCAAGATTCCTTCGGTTCCAACCTCACGAGCAACACGCGTTACCTCATCAGAGAAAATATTCAAAGAATCCACCATCTGGTTAATGGTATCTTTAAGTTCGGCGATCTCACCTTTTACATCAATCGTAATCTTTTGAGAAAGATCTCCATCTGCAACCGCAGTTGCAACGTTTGCGATCTCCCTTACCTGAGTTGTAAGGTTACTCGCCATGATATTTACATTATCGGTAAGATCTTTCCAGGTTCCTGCGGCACTTGGGACAGTTGCCTGACCTCCAAGTTTACCTTCGGTTCCAACCTCACGCGCCACACGAGTTACCTCTGCCGCAAATAAGGTTAAAGAATCTACCATGCTGTTAATGGTGTTGGAAAGAACTAATACTTCTCCCCCTTTTCCATCTTCCGTAATTTTTTGGGTAAGATCTCCCTGTGCTACCGCTGTTGTTACCGATGCAATTTCCCTCACCTGATTGGTAAGATTAGATGCCATGGTATTTACATTATCTGTAAGATCCTTCCAAGTTCCGGCAACATCTGGCACTTCTGCCTGACCTCCCAGTTTTCCTTCAGTTCCTACCTCACGTGCAACACGCGTTACCTCGTCGGAGAAAATGTTTAGGGAATCCACCATCTGGTTAATGGTATCTTTTAATTCTGCAATTTCTCCTCTTACATTAATGGAAATCTTTTTAGAAAGATCCCCGTTTGCAACAGATGTTGCAACTCCTGCGATCTCCCTTACCTGTGCGGTAAGGTTAGATGCCATGGTATTAACGTTAACAGTAAGATCTTTCCAAGTTCCTGCTACATCTGGTACAATTGCTTGTCCTCCTAATTTTCCTTCAACTCCCACTTCACGCGCCACATTGGTAACTTCTGCAGCAAAAATGTTTAGGGAGTCAACCATTCTATTTATAGTAGTGGAAAGGCCAAGTACCTCACCACCTTTTCCTTCTTCTGTAATTTTTCTTGAAAGATCCCCATCTGCAACCGCAGTTGTTACACCTGCAATTTCCCTTACTTGCTCGGTAAGATTACTCGCCATTTGGTTCACATTATCTGTAAGATCTTTCCAAGTTCCCGATACGTTAGGCACACTTGCTTGTCCACCCAGTTTACCTTCTACACCCACTTCTCGAGCCACTTGGGTTACTTGTTCAGCAAAAATGTTCAAACTTCCAAGAGTTCTGTTTATAACATCGGCCATGGCTCTAAAATCACCAGTTACCGTTAGGCTAAATTTATCTTCTAGTTTTCCTCCAGCTATACTGTTAAGAATTCTGCTTACCTCCAATACTGGCTTTGCAATAGCTTCAATAAGAATATTGATGTTATCTATCATATCCTTCCAAACTCCTGTAGAAGCCTTAAACTCTGCTCTAGCATCTAAGTTTCCTTCAATTCCACCTACACGAGAAATTCTAGAAACTTCTGTACTTACACCCCCAATCATTTCAACCATGGTGTTATATGCTTCAGAAACATCGGCAAACTTATCGTTGCGCCCTTTAGACAAACGAACTGAAATATCACCTTCCCTAAAAGATTCGAGCGCGAATATGAGTCGGTCTAGCTGCTCATGCATATAATCGCTATCCTTAAACATATCTTCATCTGAAACTCGTTTAGAATTTCTTACAAGTGGGCGTTTTGCGGGTGCCGATTTCCCAGAAGTAGTCTTCCCGGAATTTTTTGGAGTAGTATTTCTTGGCATTCTCTTGGTAGGTTAAATTTTATTAAAATTAAATTGATGCATTAAAACGCACAATTTCAAATTTGTTTTTAACGGGTAGCAAAATCGCAAAATATATCGATTTAAACCAAAAAATTTAAGTTAAAAGAATAATAGGGCTAAGTATGCATTTTAGTTATTAAACTACTGATAATCAGTATTTAAAACCGATTTTATAATTAATTATGTTATAAATAAAGTTTTAAATGAATGATATATAAACTATTATTACAGTATGTAGCCTATTTTGAAAGGTTGCATTTATTGAATTAATTCCTATTTTTGGCGGATATTTTTTAAGCATTTTAAAAAATAATACTGTTTTTAAATAGCGCTTTTTCCTTTCGTAATTGTTATTAGGTTTGTTCATCAGAGATATTCAAGTTTATCTGATGGGCGAATTTTTTATTGAATGCTAAAATGTGCTGTTTAAAACGGATTTAATTTCAGATTTAAATTTTAAAAAAGATTACCAATAAAAATTATCAACGCTACAAAAAAATATTATGAATAAAATTTTGCTAGTTGAGGACGACTATCATTTAGGTATTATTTTAAATGACCAGCTTGAAATGAATGGTTACGAGGTAAAACTTTTAAGACTACCAAAGAAAACGGTAGAAAACCTTCAAGAAGAAGAATTTGACTTGGTAATAATGGACAAATTACTAAGCGGAGTTGATGGTACAGAAATTTGTGCTGAAATTAGAAATACACCAGATGTTTCTAATGTGCCAGTCTTAATGATGTCTGGGTATGATGGTGCCAGAGCTGTTTGTTTAGCAGCGGGAGCAAATGAATTTATTGCTAAACCATTTGCAGTTCAGCCCTTATTGGAAACCATTGAGAAGACCATTAAAAAATATAAGATCTAAATAATTAAAAGCTAATATTGTTAGCTAATTGAACAAAAAATCCCTGAAGTAAAACTACCTCAGGGATTTTTTGGTTCACCAAAAATTCACCTCCAGCTTTAACCTTCTTTTTTCCAGCTCTTGTAGGGATTACTGCAAAGTTGAGAGTTATAATACTTATTATCTCCTGTAACCTCTTTACCTAACCAATTTGGTTTTTCGAAGCTATCTTCTTCAGAAACCAATTCTATTTCTGCCATCACCAAACCTTGATTTTCTCCTGAAAACTCGTCGATCTCAAAAGTAAATTTTCCCGATTTCACGAAGTATCTAATCTTTTCAATCACTCCAGGTTCACATAACTGAAGAAGTTCTAGCGCTTCAGAAACCGGGATCTCTTTTTCCCACTCAAATCTTGATAATCCACTTTCGGAAGATTTCCCTTTAATGGTAATATATGCATTCTCTCCTTTGGTTCTAATGCGAATTGTGCGTTCTGGATTTGAATTTAAATAGCCCTGTTTGATGCTCTCGCTTTTGAATGCTTCAGTTTTGAACTTATTTGAATTCACCAAGAATTTGCGTTCTATTTCTATCATATTCATTTTTCTAATTTCAATTATAATTTTAGAAAACTAGTTATTGGCTGAAGCTATTTCCTGAATTTCATCAGATTCGATCAAAATTTTGGGATAACCATTTTTAGCACATACCAGCATTGCCTTTGCAATAGTTTTAGGATGAATTGATCTATATTTCTTAAATGATCCTAACAATAATGGATTTAGAATCTTGAATGTTTTAATACCTAAATTTTCGAAGAATCTTTCTTCTTCTCTGTCTCCAGAAATTAATGAAGGCTGAAAAATATAGGTATTCTTAATGCATTGTTCCAGCACCTCATGCTGCATTTCACCTTTCACTTTATTGTAGAACATACTACTATTAGCATCTGCACCCAAAGCCGAGATCACTAAAAAAGTTGAAATCCCATTCTCTCTACAAAGCCTTGCAGCGTTCACCGGAATACCAAAATCTATCTTTTTATAAGTTTCTTTATCTGGAGTTTTACTTTTGGTGGTACCAATACAGCAAAAAACTTCGTCTGCATGAAAATTTTCTTTTTGATCCTTCAGCTCAAACATATCTATAAGATGTTCTTCTAACTTCTCGTGTTTAAAACCTATACTAGATCTAGAAAATAACTTCACCTTTTCATATTGTGGATCCTTTAGAAGTTTATCAAGTAAAAATCCTCCCGTTAAGCCTGTGGCTCCTAATATTATTGCAGTTTTCATAGTTGTATTTTCTTCAGATAAATAAAAATTATAATAACCCTCATGCTGAACTTGTTTCAGCATCACAGAAATCCCAAAAGACCCTGAACCAAGTTCATGGTGACGTTAAAAATCGATGATGACTAATATTGATTCTCATGAATTAATTGATATTCAAAGATAACAGATTGTTCTCAAAGCCAACACGTTAAAAAAGCTGCGATTTTAATTGTGGAAGGAAGCTAGCTTAGGCTAGTTTAATTAAATTTACAAGGTGAGCGAAACCGGGTCCCTTAGAAAGATTATTCATATTGATATGGATGCATTTTATGCTTCTGTAGAACAATTGGATAATCCGGAATTACGGGGAAAACCAGTGGCAGTCGGCGGAAATTCTGTAAGAGGTGTAGTCTCTGCCGCAAGTTATGAGGCAAGAAAATTTGGGGTAAAAAGCGCTATGAGTGGAGCGATGGCGGCAAGAAATTGCCCGCATCTTATCTTCGTTAAACCTAGATTTGATAGGTACAAAGAAATTTCCAGTCAGATAAGAGCTATCTTTTTAGAATATACAGATCTGGTTGAACCACTTTCCTTAGATGAAGCCTATCTTGATGTAACCGAAAATAAAAAAGGCATTCCCAGCGCCTCTCTTATCGCGAAAGAAATAAGAGAAAAGATCAAGGAAAAGACCGGGTTAAATGCTTCTGCCGGAATCTCCATAAATAAATTTATTGCCAAGGTTGCCAGTGATATTAATAAACCGAACGGGCAAAAAACTGTAAATCCGGAAGAAGTTGAAGCATTCTTAGAAGAATTACAGATCCGAAAATTTTACGGAGTTGGAAAAGTTACTGCTGAAAAAATGTACCGATTGGGTATTTTTAAAGGGCTTCAGCTAAAAGAAAAATCGGAAGAGTTTCTAACAGAAAATTTTGGCAAAAGCGGAAGCTATTATTACAATGTTGTTCGCGGAATTCATTTAAGCGAAGTTAAGCCAGATAGAATTAGAAAGTCCTTAGGCGCAGAGCGCACTTTTAATGAGAATATCGCTTCGGAGATCTATATGCTTGAGCGATTAGAAAATATTGCTGAAGAAATAGAACGCCGGCTCAAGAAAAGTAAAGTTGCGGGAAAGACTGTCACCTTAAAAATTAAGTATAGCGATTTTACCCTGCAGACCAGAAGTAAGACCTTAGCTTATTATATAGCATCAAAAGAACTGATTTTAGATACTGCGAAAGAGCTTTTGTTTCAAGAAAAGATGAAAGATTCGGTAAGATTGTTAGGGATTACGCTATCAAGTTTAAATACTGGTAACAAAAAGTCAGAAAAAAAAGAAAAGGAGATCGCTGTACAGCTAAGGTTTGAATTTTAATTATAAATGAATATTATTGATCTTCTTAAATTTTAACAATTTTTACTTTTGTTTTTCAAAAAAAAAAAAAATAGATTAGCAAACCGTTAATTTAAAACCGTTTCTTAATTTTTTAAAACCTAACTTTTAATCACAATTTATTAAGAAAAAATTATTATTACTTTTAACAATGAGTTTAACGCTTACATCTTTTGCATTAAACAATACAGATGAAAATATTTCCACATTGGAGGATTTCGGAACTTGCGTTTATTCGCTTACTACCTATTGGAGTGATGGAACTACAACTACAAGAACCTATATAACAAATGCAACAAGTCAAAGGGATTGCGAATTAACAGCACAGGTTCATGCTCTTCGTGAAATTAGTAAATAAATTCGATCTCTTTAACTAAAACTTATTAAACAATGTCATTCAGAAACGGTTTTTTATTAATTATTATACTAATTACAAGTTCTTTTCAAAATATAGCAGCTCAAGCAGACAAAAATTTATATGTTGAATATGAAGTATCTTTTAACTTAGGAATTACTATACAAAAAGAAGCTATCCTTATTTCTAACGGTACTTCATCAATTTTTAAAACTTTAAATAACCAAAATAGAGAAAAAATAACTAGAAGTGAAGATGGAAATTACAATATTGTTGCTAAAGGTGAGACAGAAGTGATCTATACTGATTTATCCTATAATACGAATTTTATTATATCATCTTTAGAGAATAAAAAATATAAAATTATTGATAATTTCCAACCTTTAAAATGGGATCTCCAACTAGACAAGTCAAAATTAATAAATGGTGTTAAAGTATTTAATGCTACCACAAACTTTAGAGGAAGAAAATATAGTGCATGGTACAACCCTGCAATCCCAGTTCCTACTGGTCCATGGAAATTTAGCGGGCTACCAGGTTTGATTATTGAAATATCCGACACTACTAACAAATTTCAATGGGCAGCTAAAACCATTAAATATCCTTACAATTTAAATGAAAATATCTCCATCCCTGATTCAGCGGATTTTAAAGAAATTAGCTATAGAAAATTTATTGAATTAAAAACCAACTTAAGGACCGATATGGAAAAAAGAGAAATGGCTCGCGCTCCACAAGGTACAACGCTTTTATCTTCAAAAACAACTCGGGGAGTAGAATTGGAATATGAATGGGAGAAAGAATAACTTACTCAAATAGAAACTTTAAAGAAATACTTTGCCTGATATTTTTTTTATCAGGCAATTTTTTATATGCCCAAACCACAGTACAGGGTATTGTTGTAGATAGTGCTTCAAATGCGTTGCCCCAAATAAACATAATTGCAACCCCTTTGGAAAGTGAGGATATCGTGGGCTTTGCATATACTGGGAATTCTGGGGATTATAAACTTAAGCTAAATAAAGAAGGTAATTACAGGATAAGCTTCAGTAGTTTGAGTTATGCAAAGCAAAACATAGAGATTAAAGTCACAAGTAATACCCAAATTATTGTTCAGAATATAGTTTTGCAGGAGCAAGAAACACAGTTGGATGAAGTAATTGTTCAAGCAGAACGTGCTATAACTGTTAAAAAAGACACGGTAATTTTTGATGCCTCAGCCTTTGCACGCGGTAACGAAACCGTGGTAGAAGATTTACTGAAAAATATTCCCGGATTGGTGGTAGAAGGAGATGGCACTATAAAAGTAGGTGGAAGGGAAGTGGAAAAAGTGATGGTGGATTATGATGATTTTTTTGACAAAGGCTACCGAATTCTAACCAAAAATATGCAAGCCAATGCGATTGATAAAATAGAGGTCCTAGACAAATATTCCAACAACCGTTTATTAAAAGGGATTGAAAACAGCGATAAAGTTGCTTTAAACCTTACTTTAAAGGAAGACAAAAAAAATGTGTGGTTTGGCAATACATCATTAGGCTATGGTTTGGCATCTGAAAACAGGTATGATACCAATGCAAATGTTATGTCTTTCGGAAAAAAAAACAAATACTATTTTCTAACCAGTATTAACAATACTGGGGAAGATGTGAGTGGGGATTTAACTTATGTGGTAAGTCCCAATCGCTTTGATGAACCGGGCACATTAGGAAATAATCAAAGTGCAAATTCTTTGCTCAACCTAACGGCAAGTAATTCGGGTCTAAAACCACAGAGGACAAATTTTAACAATGTTGAACTTTTTTCCCTTAATTCCATATTTACCCTCTCCCCAAAATTAAAAGCAAAAGTACTGGGATTATTAAAAACAGATGAAAATGATTTCTTTAAAAACGGATTTGAAACCTATTTGTTAAATGGGCAAACCTTTACAAACAAAGAGGATTATACTCTAAGGAAAGAAAGTTTAACCGGCTTTGGCCAGATAGACCTTACCTATAACATTTCCAAAACAGCCATGTTTGAATATATTGGGAAATACAACACTTCACGGGAAGATACCCGAACTAATTTGCAGTTCAACGAAGAATTTACCAATGAGGATTTGGAAGAAAGAAATGAATTATTTGATCAAAAAGTCGTTTACACCAACAAATTTGAAGATAATAAAGTATTTATTTTAACGGGTAGGTTTATAGATGAAAACATTCCGCAAACATATAACGTAAACCAATTCTTCTTTGAAGATCTTTTCCCCGAAAGTGAAGGGGTTCAAAATGTTTCTCAAATAAGCAAAAACCACATGAGGTACGCAGGTTTGGAAGCCCATTTATTGGACAAAAGAGAAAACGGGAATTTACTGGAATTAAAGGGTGGCTACACTTCACGTAAGGACAAGTTGAATTCTCAACTAATTTTAAAAGATGAAGAAAACTTGCTATTTACCCCTGAAGATTATGCAAACAAGTTAAGTTATACCATAAATGACCTTTATTTTAAATCACGGTTTATTTATAAATATAATTCCCTATTGATCAATGCAAATCTTAACCTTCATCAATTTTATAATTCATTGGATTTTATAGGTGAAAGAGAAAATAGTGAAAACCCCTTTTTCATTAATCCAAAGTTGGGATTGGAATGGATCATAAACGATAAAAACAGATTGGCATCTTCCTATTCCTATAATAGCACAAATGCCAACATATTGGATGTTTATGGTTCCTATAATTTAACTGGTTACAGGAGTTTTTTGAGGGGTGTAGGGGAATTTAACCAACTAAATACTTCTAATTTTAATTTAAATTATAGGCTGGGAAATTGGAGCGACAGGTTTTTTGCCCATACTACATTAAACTATAGCATAAACCATGATTTCTTTACTACAAGTGCCATTATTCAACCCAACTTCACCCAGGCAACAAAAATTTTAATAAAAGATCGGGATATGTTGACCGGGAACATAACTATGGAAAGATATTTTAAAAAATTATCCACCAACTTAAAGTTTAACACCGGATTCGTAAAATCTAATTATCAGAACATTGTTAATGCCAATTTGAGAAATGTGGATTTCAGAAATTATAACTACGGATTTGAATTAAGATCTGGTTTTTCCGGAAAGTACAATTACAATTTGGGTACTACTTGGAGATACAACAAGATTATTACAGGAATTGAAAATTCATATACCGACAATCAAAGCTTTTTAAATTTAACTTTTATTGCAAATAAAAACCTCAACTTTCAACTTGATGCAGAGAGATACCACTTTGGTAACCTCACACAGGGAGAAAACAGTTTCAATTTCCTCGATTTTGACGTAAAATATACTGTCATGGAAAATAAGTTGACGTTTTCCCTAGAAGGGCGAAATTTATTCAATACCGAGGTTTTTAGAAATTATTCCATTAGCGATATAAGCATCAGCAATACCGAAATTAGACTATTGCCAAGATTTATAATACTAAAAATTGATTATAGATTTTAGAAAGTTGAAATCAAATATAATGATTTTACTGTAAGTTTCCCTTTCTAACCTAAATATAGGAAAGTATGATTACCAGAAGAAAAACTCTGAGATCGTAAACCAAATAAAATTCGATTTCTAATTGAATTCACTTCAATAAAAAAAGCCACTAGCTCCCAAATAAAGTTGTGAATTAGTGGCTCAAAGCGATTTTTATAAGTTTTTATTTTATTTCAGAAATCCTCAAGGTATTTACCATTCCTCGGTTTGCAATTGGCATCGAAGCAAGATTGATCATAAAGTCTCCTTTTTCTGCATAACCATTGTCTTGCGCTATTTTATTAATGTCTTCAATGGTTTCGTCTGTACTAGCAAATTTATCGTAGAAAAATGCTTTTACACCCCAAAGTAAACTCAGTTGAGAAAGGATCCTGTGATTGGAAGTGAACACTAAAATATTAGCTTCTGGTCTCCATGCAGAGATTTGAAATGCAGTATATCCACTATTGGTAAGTGTACATATTGCTTTTGCTTTAATTTCATTTGCCATTATAGCAGCATGAAAACAAACTGCCTTGGTAATATATCTGTTAGTTTTTACATGTGGTGGATCGTGAGGCACTTTAATAAGTGGAGAATTTTCAACACTTTTTATAATCTGTGTCATTTTCTCTATTACCTGTACTGGATAATTTCCAACCGATGTCTCACCACTAAGCATTACAGCATCTGCACCATCCATTACTGAATTTGCTACATCATTCACTTCTGCCCTTGTAGGTGTAAGACTTGTGATCATAGTCTCCATCATCTGGGTAGCAATGATCACCGGAATTCTTGCTTTTTTAGCAATTAGGACCAATTGCTTTTGAATAAGCGGAACTTCTTGCGCAGGAATTTCTACACCTAGATCTCCACGCGCAACCATTAACCCATCGCAATAGGCAACTATTTTATCTATATTTTCTACGCCTTCCGGCTTTTCGATCTTGGCTATAATTGGAATTTTGTGATCACTATGTTTTTTAATTAATTCTTGCAATTCCATTAGATCTTCTGCATTTCTAACAAAAGAAAGTGCAAACCAGTCTACTTCTAAACTACATGCAAAAATGGCATCTTTAATATCCTTTTCGGTAAGGGCCGGAAGCGATATTTTAGTATTTGGAAGGTTAACCCCTTTTTTAGATTTTAAAGGTCCTCCTTGAATAACTTTTGCAACAACTTCATTCTTTTTATTGGTGCTCACAATTTCGAACATCAATTTACCATCATCTAAAAGAATGCGTTCTCCTGGTTTTACGTCTCTTGGGAATTGCTCATAGTTCATATAAACTCGAGAAGCGGTTCCTTTAAATTCTTTTCCGGTAGCAAAAACTATCTTATCTCCTGGATTAACCACTACTTCTTCCTTCATCTTTCCAACCCTAAGTTTAGGGCCTTGAAGATCAGCAAGTATAGCTGCAGCATAACCAAATTCAGCATTTAGTTCACGAATCATTTTTATTCGTTCCGTAACATCTTCATAATCTGCGTGAGAAAAATTTACTCTAAATACGTTTACACCTGCTTCTAGCATATCTTTTAAAACAGATTTTTCGCTAGTTGCTGGGCCTAAAGTGGCTACAATCTTTGTTCTTTTATTCGTTGGCATTAGTCTACAATTAAATTGTTCTTTGATCTTAGCTGATTTGCATCAACCGTATATGTTGTGATGACTCTTGGAATTTTACCAATCATATTCAGTAATTCCTGAATATAATCTTCTTCCAGATCGTCCTCTATTTTTAGGAAATAATCTACTTTATTGAATTCAGGAATTAAATAGGTGATCTGTGGAGATACCTCTTCTTCACTAAAAAGTGAACCCGAGCTTACAACTTTCTTAACCGCCCCTTTATATTTATTCTTTATTAAATAGAAGTTTCTGTGCTTGGCAGATTCCTTATATGAATAAAGCGGATATAAAGCTTGTACCACACCGTGATTAAAGTCTACATCGTAAGTGGCACGTTTAAGGCGTAATTGTAGATTCCTATTCAATAAAAAAGCCATCTTAAATTCTTCCATAGAACTATGAATGGCCAATAAATGATAATTATCCTCTACATCATCCATCATTAACTTATGGGATAACATACTTTCAAACTTTAAGGCTAAAGATAAAATAAGAATGCAGAATTCTAAGAATTTTGCCGGTATTTTTAGGAAATAATTACGAAATCGTTATAGTTGAAACTCGGTGATTTCTAGGAATCTATCTTAGTTTGAAGCGCATAATAAGCTCTTTTTGAAGCTTTTTCTTCGGCCTTCTTTTTTGAAGTTGCTCTGGCTTTTGCAACTACTCTTCCTTCTATTCTAAGTTTCACTGCAAAGTGTTTTACTTCATCTTTACCAGAATCGTCATACACTTCATAATTAAACTCTTTCTTGGTTTTTTGGCACCATTCTATAAGCAAGCTTTTATAACTAATTACCTTTCCTTCCAATTGTTCTATATCCACGTATGGGTTTATAACCCTATCGAAGATGAACTTTTTGCTATACTTATACCCTCTATCCCAATAAATTGCTCCAATAAGTGCTTCAAACAAGTTGCCATGAATGTTGGCACCAAATTGTTCTTTTGGAATATTGGTTTGAACATGGGCTATAAGATCTAGATCTTTTCCAAGTTCATTTAAATGCTTTCGGCTAACAACTTTAGAGCGCATCTTGGTAAGATAACCCTCATTTCCGCCAGGTACAGTTTTAAAAAGATACGCGGCAATTACTGCACTTAACATGGCATCTCCTAAAAATTCCAAGCGTTCAAAATTTATCGCATTCCCATCTTCATCCTTCTGATTTAAAGAGCGGTGTGTAAATGCCTTTTTATAAAAATTGATGTTCTTGGGTTTAAATCCCAAGATCTTCTGCATGGCTATAAAAAAATTCCCGTCTTTAGAAGAACGGGAATTTAATATGTTTCGAATAACACTCATTATAATTGTTATTCGTCTAACTTTTTAAACAGTACACATGCGTTATGACCTCCAAATCCAAACGTGTTGCTCATTACCACATTCACTTCGCGTTTTTGCGCTTTGTTAAGAGTAAGATTTAACTCTGGATCTATGTTTTCATCTTGATGTTCATGATTGATCGTTGGAGGAACAATTCCATACTTCATAGAAAGTATAGAAGAAATTGCTTCAATTGCACCTGCAGCTCCCAAAAGATGGCCTGTCATAGATTTGGTAGAATTTATATTAATATTCTTGGCGTGTTCTCCAAAAACTTTCGAGATCGCTTTAAGTTCAGCTACATCCCCTAAAGGAGTAGATGTACCGTGAGTATTAATTGCGTCTACATCTTCCGGTTTTAACCCCGCGTTTTGTAAACAATTCTCCATTACTGCAACAACTCCAATTCCTTCCGGATGTGGTGCCGTCATGTGATACGCATCTGAAGAAAGTCCTCCGCCAACAAATTCGGCATAGATCTTAGCTCCTCGTGCTTTTGCATGTTCGTATTCTTCCAAGACCAAAGCACCTGCTCCTTCTCCTAATACAAAACCATCTCTGGTTGCATCGAAGGGTCTAGAAGCTGTTTCGGGACTTTCATTTCTGGTTGAAAGGGCATGCATTGCATTAAATCCTCCCATCCCGGCTTTTGTTACCGCTGCTTCAGATCCACCGGAAATAATTATATCGCTATATCCCAAGCGAATGTTATTTAAGGCATCAAACATAGCGTTGGCCGCAGAAGCGCAAGCAGAAACCGTAGTATAGTTTGGACCCATAAAGCCATGACGAATCGAAATATTACCAGGGGCAATATCTGCGATCATCTTTGGAATAAAGAAAGGATTAAATCTAGGAGTGCCATCACCTTCAGAAAAGTTGATTACCTCGTCCTGGAAAGTTTCCAATCCTCCAATTCCTGCTCCCCAAATAACTCCTATACGGTGTTTATTAACAACGTTTAGGTCTATTCCGGAATCTTTTATAGCTTCATCTGACGCAACAATTGCATATTGCGCAAATCTATCTAGTTTTCTAGCTTCCTTTCGGTCAAAAAAATCAAGAACATTAAAATTTTTGAGCTCACAAGCGAATTTAGTTTTAAACTTTTCAGCATCGAAATAGGTTATGGGCGCACAACCGCTTTTTCCGGCCACCAATGCGTCCCAATATTCTTCAACATTGTTTCCAATAGGTGTAAGGGCTCCCAAGCCTGTAACTACTACTCGCTTTAACTCCATATAGTACTATTCTTTTTTATTTTGCTTTTTCGATATAAGAAATTGCTTGACCAACTGTAGCAATGTTTTCTGCTTGGTCGTCTGGAATCTGGATATCGAATTCTTTTTCAAATTCCATGATCAATTCCACAGTGTCTAATGAATCAGCGCCTAGGTCGTTCGTGAAACTTGCTTCTGTAACAACTTCGTTTTCGTCAACGCCTAATTTGTCAACGATAATCGCTTTTACTCTTGATGCAATGTCTGACATAATATTCTATTTTAATTTTGATTAGGTGGCAAAAATAAAAAACTTTATTTTAAAACCGGTTTTTACTTTAAAAATGTGACGGGAATTTACGGATTTTTCAATTAAACCATTTATTTTTACGGTTAATAATTGTTAACAGTACTGTTTTGAGCCTATCTAAAAGTAAATCTCCTAAGAAAATAATTGTCTTTGCATCGGGTTCAGGCACTAATGCAGAGAACATTATAAGATATTTTCAGGATTCTGAGTTTGCCGAAGTCTCTTTAGTGCTTTCTAATAACCAAACTGCGAAAGTTTTAGAGCGTGCACACAAATTAAATGTGATCGCGCTTCATTTTGACAAAACAGCCTTCTATAATACCAATGATGTGCTTCATATTCTTGAAGACACCCAACCAGATCTCATCGTTTTGGCCGGATTCTTATGGTTATTTCCTAAGAAGATCCTTGAAAAGTTCCCAAAGAAAGTAATTAACCTTCATCCTGCGTTACTTCCAAAATTCGGCGGAAAAGGAATGTATGGAAAACATGTGCATCAAGCTGTATTAGATACCAATGAAAAAGAAACCGGAATTACCATTCATTATGTAAATGAAAATTATGATGAAGGGCAGGTGATCTTTCAAAAAGCATTTCCAGTAGAACCAAAAGATACCGTTAAAAGTATCGCAGAAAAAATTCACGAATTAGAATATCGCCATTTCCCAAAGGTGATAGAAGACCTATTAGAAAAAGACCACTCTTGATTGATCCCGAAGTTCATGTTTATACCGATGGTGCAGCCAGAGGAAACCCAGGTCCAGGTGGATATGGAATAGTGATGGAATGGGTTGGCAAACCTTACCGCAAGGAATTCTCTAAAGGATTTAAACACACCACAAATAACAGAATGGAACTGCTGGCAGTTGTTGATGCTTTAAAAAAACTGAAAAAGCCAGGAGTTAGTGTATTAGTTTTCACCGATTCTAAATATGTGGTGGATTCTGTTAAAAAAGGATGGGTGTTTGGCTGGGAAAAGAAAAAATTTAAAGATAGAAAGAATGCAGATCTCTGGCAGGATTTCTTGATTGAATATAGAAAGCACAAAGTAGATTTTAAGTGGATAAAAGGCCACAACAATCATATGCAAAACGAGCGCTGTGATGTGTTAGCAGTTGCTGCCTCCAAAGAAAAACGATTGCTCATAGATATGGGTTTTGTAGATTAGTTAATCTTCCAAAATTTGCTCCCATA
This sequence comes from uncultured Antarcticibacterium sp., assembly GCA_964636585.1. Taxonomy (GTDB): domain Bacteria; phylum Bacteroidota; class Bacteroidia; order Flavobacteriales; family Flavobacteriaceae; genus Gillisia. The sequence continues at coordinate 5,106 of CAZWSP010000047.1, read as the reverse complement.
AATTTCGAAATTGCTAAGAGGCTTGAAAAACAAACCGTATATTTGCACCTCATTTTTGAAATTATACTATGAGTAAATTATTGATAGTAGGCACAGTAGCCTTCGATGCAATTGAAACCCCATTTGGGAAAACTGATAAAATTTTAGGTGGAGCTGCTACCTACATAGGATTGTCTGCTTCACAATTCAATATTGAAAGCGCCATTGTTTCGGTTGTTGGAGAAGATTTTCCACAGGAACACATGGATCTTTTAAAAAATAAAGGCATAGACCTTCAAGGACTTCAAGTTGTAAAAGGAGGAAAAACTTTCTTTTGGAGCGGTAAATATCACAATGATCTAAATACCCGCGACACTTTAGATACCCAATTGAACGTATTGGCAGATTTTAATCCTGTAGTTCCAGAGAACTTCAAGGATGCAGAGATCATTATGCTTGGAAACTTGCATCCGTTGGTTCAATTAAGTGTATTGGAACAAGTGAGCAATCCAAAACTAGTTGTTCTAGATACTATGAATTTCTGGATGGACAATGCTTTAGAAGACCTGAAAAAGGTAATCGCTAAAGTTGATGTTATCACTATTAACGATGAAGAAGCACGCCAATTAACAGATGAACATTCATTGGTTAGAGCCGCAAGAAAGATCGAAAAAATGGGTCCTAAGTATGTAGTGATCAAAAAAGGAGAACATGGAGCTTTACTTTTCCATAAAGACCAGATCTTCTTTGCACCGGCATTACCATTAGAAGAAGTTTTTGACCCAACAGGAGCAGGAGATACTTTTGCTGGAGGATTTACTGGATATTTAGCTAAGTCTGAAGACATTTCTTTTGAAAATATGAAGAACGCCGTGATCTACGGCTCCAGTTTAGCTTCGTTCTGCGTAGAGAAATTCGGAACCGAACGCATGGAAAATCTAAAACATTCTGAATTAGAATCCAGATTGGAAGAGTTTCAAAGCTTAACACAATTTGATATAGCATTAACGCCTACTAAAACCCTGTAATTTCAGGGTTTTTTTTGTGACTAATATAATTTTCAACCCTATTGAAACCGAAAGGTAATTATTATGAGTGACGCTTTAAAACACGAGTGTGGAATCGCACAGATCAGACTTTTAAAACCTTTAGAATTCTATAAAGAAAAATACGGAAGCGCCTTTTACGGGGTTAACAAGATGTATTTAATGATGGAAAAACAGCACAACCGTGGTCAAGACGGAGCTGGATTTGCAAGCATTAAATTAAACATGAAACCCGGAGAGCGTTATATAAGCAGATTGCGGTCTAATGCCGCACAACCAATTCAGGATATTTTTGCGCAAATAAATGAGCGCATAAATTCTGAATTATTGGAACATCCGGAATATGCAGAGGATGTTGCGCTTCAGAAAAAGAACATTCCGTACATAGGCGAATTGTTTTTAGGACATGTTAGATACGGTACTTTTGGAAAGAACAGCATAGAAAGCGTTCATCCATTTCTTCGCCAGAATAACTGGATGCACCGTAATCTTATAGTGGCTGGGAATTTTAACATGACAAACGTTTTCCAACTTTTCGACAACTTGGTAGAACTTGGACAACATCCTAAAGAAAGAGCAGATACCGTTACGGTAATGGAAAAAATCGGTCACTTTTTGGATGATGAAGTCAGAAAATTATACAAAAAACTTAAAAAAGAGGGCTATACCAAAGTTGAAGCTTCCCCACTTATCGCAGACCGACTTAATATCGCCAAGATCTTAAGAAAATCTGCAAAGAACTGGGATGGTGGTTACGCAATGGCTGGATTACTCGGTCACGGAGATTCTTTTGTTCTTAGAGATCCTGCCGGAATTAGACCTGCTTATTACTATAAAGATGATGAAGTTGTGGTTATAGCTTCAGAAAGACCAGTAATTCAAACTGTTTTCAACGTAAAATTTGAAGACGTAAAAGAATTAGAACCAGGTCACGCTATTATTACAAAAATGGGCGGAGACGTTTCCATTCAGCAAATACTAGAACCTTTAGAAAGAAAAGCCTGTTCTTTTGAACGTATCTATTTCTCTAGAGGAAGTGATGCTGAAATTTATAAAGAACGAAAAATGCTTGGGCGATTATTAATGCCTGAAGTTTTAAAAAATATAGATCACGATACCATAAATACTGTGTTCTCTTATATTCCGAATACTGCCGAAACTTCTTTCTACGGAATGGTTGAAGCAGCACAGGATGAGTTGAACAAGCAAAAAAATGAAGCAATTCTTTCTGAAAAAGAAACTTTAACAGACGAACGTTTAAAGGAGATCTTAGCTTATAAACTACGTACAGAAAAGGTTGCTATAAAGGATGTGAAACTTAGAACCTTTATTACTGAAGATAGTAGTAGAGATGATTTGGTAGCGCACGTTTACGATGTTACTTACGGAGTTGTAAAGGAAACCGATAATCTGGTTATTATAGACGATAGTATTGTTAGAGGAACCACTCTTAAAAAGAGTATCATCAAGATGATGGATAGGTTAAACCCGAAACAATTATTGGTTGTTTCCTCTGCGCCACAAATTAGATATCCAGATTGCTACGGAATAGACATGGCAAGGCTAGAAGGTTTGGTGGCATTTAGAGCTGCTTTAGAACTATTGAAAGACCAAGGTAAATATGATATTGTCGAAGAAGTTTACAAGAAATGTAAAAAGCAGGAAAATCTTGAAGATAAAGATGTAAAGAACTTTGTAAAAGAAATTTACGAACCTTTTACAGATCAAGAGATCTCAGATAAGATTGCAGAATTACTAAGTGAACCAGAAGTGAAGACTAAAGTGAAGATCTTATATCAAACAGTAGAGAATCTTCATAAGGCATGTCCGAAGCATTTAGGTGACTGGTATTTCACTGGAGACTATCCAACTTTTGGAGGTAATCGTGTGGTAAACAGAGCTTTTCTTAATTTTTACGAAGGCAACGAAGGAAGATCTTATTAAATAGTAGGGCCATATATCATTGAAAATCAAGCCATAATTGCCGTTTAACTAATTTCTGGGTTGTTCGTCTAAAAGAGTTTGTGCGGCTCAAGTTATTATATATATTAGCAAAGCCATAGCATAAGTAGGTTAAGTTCATGGTAGATTTGGGGCAAAAAAAGGTGGATTCTCATCCGCCTTTTTTTATGCGCAATAATGAACAAAAAAAAGCCGAGTTTCCCCGGCTTCTTAACACTATAAATCTAAAAGATCTATTTCTGTTGCGCGTATCTCGCAGCTACTTCTTTCCAGTTCACTACATTAAAAAATGCATTGATATAATCTGGACGTTTGTTTTGATATTTTAAGTAGTATGCATGTTCCCATACATCCATTCCTAATACTGGAGTTCCACCACAGCCAACTTTTGGCATTAATGGATTATCCTGGTTTGGAGTAGAGCAAATCTCTAATTTTCCACCCTTCTGCACACAAAGCCAAGCCCAACCTGAACCAAACTGAGTTGCTCCCGCTTTAGAAAACTCATCTTTAAAAGCATCAAAAGATCCAAATGCAGCATCTATTGCTTTTGCAAGATCTCCTTCTGGCTTTCCTCCACCATCTGGTGACATTACAGTCCAGTAAAGATTATGATTATAATATCCTCCACCATTATTTCTAAGGGCTTTGTTAGACATGTCTAAATTTTCAAGAATGTTCTCAATAGTTTTTCCTTCATTTTCAGTTCCTGCAACAGCATCATTCAACTTAGAAGTATATCCAGCATGATGTTTATCGTGGTGGATCTCCATTGTCTTCGCATCTATATGTGGTTCTAATGCATCAAATGCATAATTTAATTTTGGTAATTCAAAAGCCATAATAATATAGTTTTTTAGTTAGTATTTATTCAAGTGTTCCAAATTTAGGCATTAAGGATTTTAATCAAAATATTTTAGTGTTATAATATACTTAAAGATTATCATGGATCGCTTCCTATTTATTATCATAAACCTTTATTTTAGTCAATTAATCACTTTTAAATAATTTTCGTTGAGCAATCCCAACACCTTTACTATTTATAATGCTTCCGCCGGATCGGGAAAAACCTTTACGTTGGTTAAAGATTATTTAAAAGTATTAATGTTAAGTAGCAAGGAAGATGCATACAAGAATATCCTTGCCATCACCTTTACTAACAAGGCTGTTGGGGAAATGAAATCTAGAGTGATAGATGCTTTAAGCGCTTTGGCTTTAGAGGAAACTCCAAAAAGCGCAGCTTCTTTATTAGAACTTTTAATTAAAGAAACCAATCTAAGCTCCGAATTTATTAGGGATCGTGCTAAAGCGATTCTAAAAAACATCCTCCATAATTACGCGGCTTTCGATATTTCTACCATAGATAGATTTACCCACAAGATTATTAGAACCTTTGCCAAAGATCTTGGAATTCCTGTGAATTTTGAAGTAGAGATGAACTTAGATCTCATTCTTCAGGAAGCGGTAGATAGAGTAATAAATAGAGCGGGTGAGGAAAAAGAGCTTACCAAAGTGCTTTTAAAATATACGCTGAATAAAACCGATGATGATAAAAGCTGGGATATAAGCAGAGATTTGTTCGCATTTTCCAGATTGCTTATTAGCGAAAATCAGCAAATCTATGTTCAGCAATTAAAAGGGCTAAGCCTTCAAGACTTTGCAGATTTTTCTGAAAAACTGAAATTAGCTAACACTTTAGTTGAAGATGAAATAGAAAAAGTAACTGATGCATTTTTCAACTTTACTGAAGCAAATTCGATCACCGAAAAAGATTTTAGTGGCGGTTACTTATATAAGTATTTCATAAAAGTAAAGGCAAAGAACTTTACGAGTTTATTCGGTGCCAGATGGCAGGATAAACTAGCTGAAGCTTCTCTTTACCCACAACGTATAGATAAGGATAAGAAACAATTGCTCGACAATCATCAAGCTGAGATTGCAGATTGGTTTCAAAAATCCAAAAAAGCGATCTTAAAAAGAGACTATTTAAAGGCGATCGATAAAAGTTTAATTCCGTTATCCTTGCTAAGTGAAATTGCAAGTGAAATAGAACATATCAAAAAAGAACGTTCGTTAGTCTTGATCTCAGATTTCAATGCCACCATAGCAAAAGAAATCA